>CAYRII010000179.1:0-5901 GCA_964424245.1 uncultured Terriglobales bacterium
TCTATCTGGCGCTCAGTTCGCCCACGCTGCGGCTGTCCTCGGTGGACGAATATGCGCAGACGTTTGTGGCGCAGCGCATTTCCATGGTCAGCGGCGTCGCTCAGGTGCAGGTGTTCGGTTCACAAAAGTATGCCGTGCGCGCCCAGCTGGATCCACGGGCGCTGGCCACGCGCAAGATCGGCATCGACGAAGTGGCCGCCGCCGTGCGCGGCGGCAACACCAACCTTCCCACTGGGACGCTCTGGGGGCGCAACCAGGCGTTCACCGTGGAGAGCAACGGCCAGCTCAACGACGCCGCCGCGTATCGCCCCCTGGTGGTCGCCTGTCGCAACGGTTCGCCCGTCCGGCTGGAAGAGCTTGGCCGCGTGATTGACAGCGTGGAGAACGACAAGGCCGCCAGTTGGTTCAAGGGTCGCCGCGCCGTGGTGCTGGCCGTGCTGCGCCAGCCCGGCACCAATACCGTCGCCGTGGTGGATTCCATCCGCCAGCTTCTGCCCACGTTTCGCGCGCAGATGCCCGCCGCGGTCGAGCTCCATATTCTCTTCGATCGCAGCGTCACCATCCGCGAGTCCGTCCGGGACGTGAAGTTCACACTCATGCTCACCATCGCACTCGTGATCATGGTGATCTTCCTTTTCCTGCGCAACCTTTCCGCCACCGTCATTCCCAGCCTGGCCCTGCCCCTTTCCATCGTGGGCACGTTCGCCGTGATGTACCAGATGGGCTACAGCCTCGACAATCTGTCACTCATGGCGCTGACGCTGTCCGTGGGTTTCGTCGTAGATGACGCCATCGTCATGCTGGAGAACATTGTGCGCCACATGGAGATGGGCAAGTCGGCGCGCCAGGCGGCGCTCGACGGCTCGCGTGAGGTCAGCTTCACCATCCTCTCCATGACCATCTCGCTGGTGGCCGTTTTCATCCCCGTGTTGTTTTTGGGCGGCATCATGGGGCGTCTGCTGCACGAGTTTGCGGTCACCATCAGCGTGGCCATCCTCATCTCCGGCTTTGTTTCGCTCAGCCTCACACCCATGATGTGCAGCCGCTTCCTGCGCCCGCCCCACGCCGAGCGCCACGGCCGTTTCTACATGCTGTTCGAGCGCGCCTTCGACCGCATGCTCGCTGCCTATGACTGGAGCCTGGTGCGCGTCCTGCGCCACCGCCTGGCCACGATGGTAGTTTCCGCGGCGCTGCTGGCGGCTACCGGGTACCTCTTCTACGTCATCCCCAAGGGCTTCCTGCCCAGCGAAGACAACGGCAACATCTTCACCTTTACGGAAGCCACGCAGGGGATCTCCTTTGACGCCATGACCAAACACCAGCAGGCTGTCGCTGCGGTGCTTATGGAGCAGCCCGAAGTGGAGTCGCTGTTTTCCGCCATCGGCGGCGGCGGCAACTCCGCCGCCGGCTCCAATGCCGGGCGCATTTTCATCCGCTTGAAAGATCGCAATACGCGCGACCACGTGGACGAGATCATCATCCGCTACCGCGCTCAGTTGGCCTCCATCCCCGGCATTCGCGCCTTCATGCAGAACCTGCCGCCTATCCGCATTGGAGGGCAGCTCACCAAGAGCCAGTATCAGTTCACGTTGCAGAGCCCTGACACCGCAGAGCTCTATCGCTATGCGCCCCAGCTTGAGGCCAAAATGCGCGAGTTGCCCGGCCTGCAGGACGTCACCAGCGACCTGGAGATCAAGAACCCGCAGGTTTCCGTGGAGATTGACCGTGACAAGGCCGCGGCCGTCGGCGTCACCGCTGCCCAGGTCGAAGACGCTCTGTACACCGCATACGGCTCCCGCCAGATTTCCACCATCTTCGCGCCCAACAACCAGTACCGCGTCATCATGGAGTTGCTGCCCGAGTTCGTCGCCGACCCGGTGGCCATTTCCCTGCTCAACGTCCGCTCGTCCAATGGTGGGCTAGTGCCGCTCAACACGGTCGCCGACCTTAAGCGCGGCCTCGGCCCGCTCTCGGTCAACCACCTGGGACAGCTTCCCGCGGTCACGCTTTCCTTCAATCTCCGCCAGGGCGTCGCCCTGGGCGATGCCGTGGCCAGCGTCGATGCGGCAGCGCGCAACACCCTGCCCAGCACCATCAGCACCAGCTTCCAGGGCACGGCCCAGGCTTTTCAGGCGTCCATTGAGGGCTTGGCGCTCCTGCTGGTGATGGCCATCGTCGTCATCTACATCGTGCTCGGCATCCTGTACGAAAGCTTCATTCACCCGCTGACCATTCTTTCCGGCCTGCCCTCCGCCGGATTGGGCGCTCTGGTCACGCTGATGCTCTTCGGCAGCGATCTGAACCTCTACGCCTTCGTGGGCGTCATCATGCTGGTGGGCATCGTGAAGAAAAACGCCATCATGATGATCGACTTCGCGCTCGACGCGCAGCGCAATTCCGGCAAAAACGCCGCCGATGCCATCTACTACGGCGCGCTGGTGCGCTTCCGTCCCATCATGATGACCACCATGGCCGCGTTGATGGGCACGCTGCCCATCGCGCTCGGCTTTGGCGCCGGCGCCGAGTCGCGCCAGCCGCTGGGACTCGCCGTGGTCGGCGGGTTGGTCGTCTCCCAGCTCCTCACGCTTTACATCACTCCCGTTTTCTACCTCTACATGGAATCCTTCCAGGCCTGGTTGCGGCGGGGCGCCAGGCGCACCACGCCGGATTTCGTGCCCCAGGTGGAACCCGCCTTCCCCGAAACCATCGAGCCCGCGCGCCGCAACTGACCGCTCTTTGCCCGGCTGTTATAATTCCGCTTTCGCCGAGCGGTTCCTGAGTCATTGAACAGTCCCCGGCCGGGCGCAACCCGGCGCAACCACGGACGGGCTGGCATCACGCCCGAACGAAGTGCCCTGTTTCGATGTCGCAGATCTTTCATCGCAGCACGAACACCATCTCCCGCCTCACCATTTACGGCGCGGTGTTCGTGGTGGCTTCCCTCGCCTGGACCGGCGCCGCGGTGCAGCGCTCCAGTTATGTCACCCGCCAGGGCGAGGCCCGCGAGCAGGTAGTCCCCTTCAGCCACCAGCACCACGTGGCGGGACTCGGCCTGGACTGCCGCTACTGCCACACTTCGGTGGAAACATCGAGCTTCGCCGGCATTCCGCCCACGCGCACCTGCATGAACTGCCACGCGCAGATCTGGAATGACGCTCCCATGCTCGAGCCCGTGCGCGAGAGCTTTCGCACGGGAAATTCGCTGGTGTGGACACGCGTCCACGACCTGCCTGACTTCGCCTACTTCGATCACAGCATTCACGTGGCCAAGGGAGTGGGCTGCAGCACGTGTCACGGCCCCATCGACCAGATGGCGCTCACCTATCAGGCGTCCTCGCTGCAAATGGAATGGTGCCTGGAGTGCCATCGCGCGCCGGAGAAATTCCTGCGCCCGCAACCGGAAGTATTCAGCGTCGCCTACGAGCCGCCCAGCGGCAACAAGCCTTACACCTGGGCGGGCAAGGAGTTTCGCGACCAGCTCCTACTGGGCCGGGAATTGAAGACGACGTACCAGGTCCGCACCACCGCCGATCTCACCAGTTGCAGCACGTGTCACCGCTGATGATGGAGGATTGCGACCGCAAGAACTTGAAGATGGCTCCGGAAGGTCACAACTCGAAGCCCTGTCCTGCAGCGCATGCCCCGGCGGCGCGCCGCTCTCCTGGGGCGCTCGATCTGGCGGAGGTGCGCGCGCGCCTCAGCGCCGCCCAGGGCCCGCAGTACTGGCGCAGCCTGGAAGAGCTGGCGGAGTCGCCTGGCTTCGAGGAGATGTTGCACCGCGAATTTCCGCGCCATGCCACCGAGTGGACTGATCCCGTCTCGCGCCGCCAGTTCCTGCGCCTGATGGGCGCTTCCCTGGCGCTGGCCGGCCTGAGCGGCTGTACCCGCCAGCCCACGGAAACCATCGTTCCCTACGTGCGCCAGCCGGAAGAAATTGTTCCCGGCAAGCCCCGCTACTACGCGACCGCCATGCCGCTCGGTGGAGTTGCCTCGCCCCTGCTGGTCGAGAGCCACATGGGCCGGCCCACCAAGGTCGAGGGCAATCCCGAACACCCTGCCAGCCTGGGCGCAACCGACGTTTTCGCCCAGGCCTCGATTCTTTCTCTCTACGACCCCGATCGTTCGCAGACGCTTACCTATCTCGGTGAAGTGCGCCCCTGGATGGCGTTCCTCGGCGCCATGCGCGGTCCCATCGCCATCCACAAAAGCACGCAGGGAGCCGGCCTGCGCATCCTTACGGAGACGGTGGGCTCGCCCTCGCTGGCCGCGCAGTTGCGCGCCCTGCTGGCGGAATTCCCCGGCGCCCGCTGGCACCAGTACGAGCCCGTCAATCCTGACTCCGCGCGCGCCGGCGCCCGCATGGCCTTTGGCCAGCTCGCCGACGCGCACTACCGCCTGGAAAACGCCGAGGTCATCGTCTCTCTCGACGCCGATTTCCTCTCCTCCGGCTTTCCCGGTTTCGTGCGCTATGCGCGCGAGTTCGCCCGGCGCCGCAAGCTCGAGGATGGCAAAAAGGCGATGAACCGCCTGTACGCCGTCGAGAGCACGCCCACCAACACCGGCGCGGTTGCCGATCATCGCCTGCGGATGACCGCCACGGAAGTTGCCTTTTTCGCCCGGGAACTGGCCGACCTTGTGGCTGTGCAGGGAAACTTTGCCGGTTCGGCGCGCCCGGGCGCTCTTGAGATCGCGGCAGATCTCCGCGACCACCGCGGCTCTTCGTTGGTTCTCGCCGGCGACAACCAGCCCCCCATCGTGCACGCCCTGGCCCACGCCATGAATCAGCTTTTGGGCAACGTGGGCCACACCGTGGTCTATACCGACCCCATCGAGCCCACTCCCATCGACCAGGGTGAATCCCTGCGCGAACTCGTCGCCGCGATGGCCGCGGGCAAAGTCGAGACTCTCGTCATCCTCGGCGGCAATCCCGTCTTCAACGCGCCCGCCGATCTCGAGTTTGCCGCCAACCTCGCCAAGGTTGGCCTGCGCATCCATCTTGGTCTCTACCACGACGAGACCGCCGCACTCTGCCACTGGCATGTTCCCGAAGCGCACTACCTGGAGTCCTGGAGCGACGCCCGCGCCTACGACGGCACGCTGAGCATCATCCAGCCGCTGATCGCACCGCTCTACGACGGAAAGACGGCGCAGCAGGTCGCAGCCGCATTTTCCGATCAGCCTGACCGCACCGCCTACGAACTGGTGCGCGAATACTGGAAGGCGCAGCAGCCGGGGCCGCAGTTTGAGGCCTGGTGGCGCCGCGCCTTGCACGATGGCCTTGTCGCCGGCACGGCGCTGCCCGCCAGGCCGCTGGTCGCGCGCACGGACGGTTTCCCGGCGCTCGCGCCGCCCGCCGGAGGAGAAATCGAAGTCAACTTCCGCCCCGATCCTTCCGTGTACGACGGGCGCTTTGCCAATAACGGCTGGCTGCAGGAATTGCCCCGGCCGCTCTCCAAGCTCACCTGGGACAACGCCGCGCTTCTCAGCCCCGCGCTGGCGGAGCGTCGCGGCCTGCGGAACGAAGACGTGGTGGAGATCGAGCTGGGCGGACGCAAGCTGCAGGCTCCCGTCTGGATCCTGCCCGGCCATCCCGACAATTCCGTCACTCTGCATCTGGGCTACGGACGCCTTCGCGGCGGTCGCGCCGCTGCCGGCGCCGGACGCAATGCCTACGCGCTCCGTTCAAGCGCCACACCCTGGTTTGCCCGCGGCGCATCTCTCAGGGCCACCGGCGCACGCTCCCCGCTTTCCCCGACGCACGGCCATCACAACATGGCGGGCCGCGACCTGGTGCGCGCTGCCACGCTTGCCACTTATCTCGAAAACCCGCACTTCGCTCACGAACGTCACCCCGAGCCCGGCAAAGAACTCACTCTCTACCCCGAGCACAAGTACGAGGGC
>CAYRII010000180.1:0-5895 GCA_964424245.1 uncultured Terriglobales bacterium
TTTCCCTGCGCCTGGAGCTTGCGGAAATCAGCCAAGCGCAGAAAGACCTTTTGCTCCGCCTTGTCACGAATGGAACAGGTGTTATAGAGAACCAGGCCGGCCTCTTGAACCGTCTCCACCTGTTGATAGCCCTCGGAGAGGAGCGTGCCGATGACCTTTTCCGAGTCATGCACGTTCATCTGGCAACCGAAGGTTTCCAGATAGAAGGTCTTGGGAGCGGGAGACGCCATGAGAGCTCCAGTATAGCGCAGCGCTGGAAGCCGTTGGTGGCGCTTCAGTGCGCTTTCCCGGACGTTGTTTTTCTCTGGCCGAAGTGCAACGGAAGCGCAAGAAGTTGGCGGATGTCCTGGACCTCAAAATCCGCTTTCTCCTCGGGTGTGGCGGCCTGCAGGCGGCTGAATTCACCCCGTCGAATCCGCACGGTGCGCATCCCCAGCCGCTTCCCTGCCCTGATTTCGCTGGTGGGCCGGTCCCCAACCACGAGGAAGCTCCCGGCGTCACCACCGTAGCGGCGCAAGATGCGGCGAAACAGCGCCTCCTTGGTAGTGACCTTTCCCGTATCGGCGTACAGAATGCGGTCCACTGCAGGTTCGCCATCCAGGCCCAGGGCGCGTACTTTGGCCCGCTGCGTCGCGGGATTCCCATAGCTCACCACGAAGACGCGAACGCCCTTCCCATGAATTCGGCGCAGCAGTTGTCGCGCGCCCGGGAACAGGCGCAACCGGCCCACGGGCGTGGTGAAGTAGGCGCGACGCGAGAGCTGGTGCAAGCGCTGAGTGAACCGAACTCCGAATCGCCGGCACACTTCCCTGTCTATGGGCTCCAGGCGCGGATCACGCTCCAGGGCCTGCATGCGGACCCGCAGGACAGCCTCCGTGGAGGCCGGCACGCCGGCCCGCACCAGCTCGCGAGCGGCGTTGCGATGCGCCACACGAACGCGTTGTCCCAGGCAATCGTACAGAGTGTCGTCGAGGTCGAAGATGGCAATGCGGACGGCGGGAACGGTCAAGTCCCGGCGCGACGGGCTGCGTCCAGGTGACGATCCGGTTGACGAAGAAGAAGCCCGGCGGCCCCGGCGCTTAGCTGTAGGATTCGACGGCGACGGCTTCGTCATCGAAGATTTCAAACAAGTTGAGCAGGCCTACAATCTTCAAGGTCTGCATGGCCAGCTTGGAGGGGTTGACGAGCTTGATGGAGCCGCCACGCTGCTTGGCGGAGGTAAGGGAACGCACGAGCACGCCGATGCCGCTGGAATCAATCATGGGTACTTGAGCAAGGTCCACCACAATGCGCGCATCGCCGCCGGACAGCAGATCTTCCAGGGCCTGGCGAAACCCATCCACTGCGTCTCCGATCTTCAGGTCGCCCCGCAATTGAATGACGTACACATCGGAGTGTTTGCGAACGTTGATGTCCAATGCTTCCTCCTGTGGCTAGCCGTCCGGACTCTTTGCCACCGCTACTAGATTACACTGTGCGGTGCAAAAAGCCACGCGCCCTGTGGTGCGGGTCACGTTGACACCCGCAACGGCGTTTGCTACATTGCGCGCACAAAGCTAAGAGAACTCCGCAAAATTTGCAAGTGCAACGCGGCCGCGAGGGCGCCGAGTAGCACGTTTCACTGCACACCTCCGAGTTTGGGGCCGCTTCGATGGCGACTCAGGAATCCGGTTACGAAGTGCCCTACGCCGATCTGGCGGCTGCCCTGCTTTCCGCCAGCGAGGTTGCACCCCGCGCCCGCTTGATCGCCGAACAGGCCGCTGCCATCGTTCCCGGAGCCGGAGTCGTGGTCTACGTGATCAACGAAGCCGGAGGCTGGTCTCCCAAGGCCACGGCCGGTGAAGTGGCCTACCAGGAATCCTTCATCGAATTCGAGTTCGGCACCCTGGGGGTTTTAGGGGGAAAAAGAGAGCCCGTTGTCTTCGATGGCGCTGCACTGGCGCGCGAAGATTACTCCCACCTGGGCATCCGCCGCACTCTGGTCGCGCTGGCCGGAATTCCCCTGCTCGTGGACGACAACATCGTGGGCGCCATCGAAGTGCTGAGTTTTGATGCGCCCATCGCCGCAGGGGCGGTGAGCGCCCTGGTGGACCTGGGGCGTCTCGCTGCTCTGGGCCTAGCAGCCGGCGCAGCCTACGAGCACGAGCGTAACACGCAGCTCGAATCCATCACCCGCATCGCCCAGATGTATGACCTGGAGAAGGTCTTCAACGCCACACTGGAAATGGATGAGCTTCTGCCGGTGATCTGCTCCAAGTTTCAGGAGATCATGAACGTGCAGGCGGTCAATCTGTGGCTGGTGGAGGGCGAAGATCTGCTGCTGACGAGCCGGGCGGGCGAGGATCCCGGGTATGAGATCGAGGCGCGTCAGTCCGCCGGCCAAGGCGTGGTTGCCGACGTGGCCGATTCCGGGGAGGCCGTCTTCATCGCCGATCCAGCTGACGATCGGATTCAGAAACGCAATGTCAAGGTCGAGGAGGGCGGTGCCTTCTCCCTGGTGGCTGCCCCGATTGTGCACCAGGGCTCGGTGGTGGGAGTCGCGGAAGCCCTCAACAAGTACGACGGCACGTCCTTCAACGAGGACGACCAGTTCCTGCTCAGCACAATCTGCGAAACCGCCGCCAATGCCTTGCACAATGCCAACCTCCTGCAGGCCGAGCGCAAGGTCGAGATCCTGGAGCTTCTCGTGCAGGTGAGCCAGGAAATCACATCCACACTGAACCTGGATCGTGTGCTCCAGACCATTGTCAACGGTACGCAGGCGGTCATCCCCTTCGAGCGCGCCGCCCTAGCGCTTGATGAGCGCGGGAAGCTGCGCTTGCGCGCCATCTCCGGCATGACCGAGGAATCGGTTGATCTTTCCCTCCCTCATGTGGCGGCATTGAACGAAGTTCTGCAGTGGGCTTCCGGCACCCAGGAAGAAATCTTCGTCCGCCAGCGCGGAGAGGAGATCGACGCGGCGCGGGAGGAGACCAGGGCGAAATTCCAAGAGTACTTTCGCAAGACTGGCTCCCGCGCCTTCCACGCCCTTCCCCTGATGGACGACTCCGGCCGGGTCGGCATCCTCTCATTTGAGAGTACGGACGTCGATTTTCTTACGCCGGCGCACCTGGAAATCATCAAAGTGCTGGCCGGCCAGGCCACGGTCGCGCTGCGCAACGCGCAGATGTACAAAGAAGTTCCGTTCATCGGCGTCCTGGAACCGATGCTCGAGAAGAAACGGAAGTTCATGGCGCTGGGACAGCGGCGCCGCCGGCTCGTCGTGACGCTGGCGGGCGCCGCTCTGGCCTTCCTGGTGGTGGTGCCCCTGCCCATGCGCGTGGACGGGACCGCCACTGTGGCGCCGGTGCGGCGGGCCAGGGTACAGCCGGAGCTCGAGGGTACCGTGCGTAAGGTGTACGTGCGCGAGGGTGATGCCGTGACCCGCGGCACGATCCTTGCCGATCTGGAGGATTGGAACTTTCGCTCTGCCTTGGCGGGTGCCGAGGCCAAGTATCAGGCGGCGGTTTCGGAGATGAATCGGGCGCTGGCTGCCAACGATGGAACGGAAGCGGGCAACCAGCGGGTGCAGGCTGATTTCTGGGCGTCCGAGGTGGCGCGCGCACGGGAGCGCCTGGAACGCACGCACTTGCGCTCTCCCCTCGACGGCGTTGTGGCCACGCCGCATGTGGAGAATCTTGTAGGCCGACACCTGGATCCAGGCGACGACTTTGCCGAAATCGTAGACTCCTCGCACGCCACGGTGGATATCGGCATTGAGGAGCGCGACGTAGCTTTGGTGGAACCCGGGCATGGCGCCTCGGTCAAACTCGATAGCTTTCCCACCAGCACATTCAGCGGACAGGTTGTCGTGCTTAGCCCCCAGGGGGAAGTAAGAGAAGAGGGCCGGCTGTTCTATGCCCGCGTCGATGTGCCGAATCCGGACGGCAGGCTGCGTCCCGGCATGCAGGGCCGCGGCAAAGTGTGGGTAGGTTGGCGCCAGGCGGGTTACGTATTCTTCCGCCGGCCGGCCATGTGGATGTGGTCCAAACTGTGGTCCTGGATTGGATGGTAGGAGCAGGAATGCACGAAAACAAAAGCAGGCTGGGGTTCTTCCCGTGGATCGTAACGGTGTTCCTGGGTGGGCTGGCGCTCAGTGCGTGCAGCGGCGGCGGATCCAAGCCCGCACCCGCCACTGATCATTCTCCAGCCCCAGCGACCAGCGCTGCCACTGCGCCGGCGTCGAAGACCTTCTTAGCCTCGGGCCCGCTGGTGGTGGAAAACCAGGTGGACGTCGCGGCCCGGCGTGAGGGAGTAGTGGCGGAGATTCTGGCCGATGTGGGCACTCCGGTGCGTACCGGCCAGCTCCTGGGTCGGCTCGACGACCGCCAGTTTCTTGCGGACATGGACATGGCGAGGGCCCGGGTTGCCCAGATTCAGGCCAACGTGGAGAACTGGGAGGCGGAAGTTAAGGTTCTGGAGGCCGACAGGGACCGTGCCGAGCAGATGTGGGAAGCGCAGCTTATTACCAAGCAGGACCTGGACCATGCGCGCTTCAAACTGGTGGCGAATCAATTTGAGCTGTTGCGCGAACGCGAAGCACTGAAGAGCGTCACGGCACAGGCACGCTCGATCGAGCTCGAGTTGGAAAAGACGCGCGCAGTCGCTCCCTTCAACGGAATTGTGGCGCGCCGTTATGTGCGCGCCGGCCAGAAAGTAGCCCTGGGCGACCGGCTGTTCTGGGTAACTGCGGTGGCACCGCTGCAGGTGAAGTTTGCTCTGCCGGAAAAGTTCCTGGGCAGTGTGCAACGCGATACCGAGGTTGCGGTCACACCTGCGTTTTCGCCTGAGTCCAGGTACACAGCCCGCGTGCTCCGCGTGAGCCCGGTTGTCGACCCCTCCAGCGGAACCATCGAGGTCTTGGCGGAGCTGAAAGGGGCGGTGGAGGGGCTGAAGCCCGGAATGACGGTGAACGTGCTGGTCGATGCGGGGCCATGAACCTCACCGAGGCCTTCAACACGGCCCTGCCCGATATTCCCGCGTTCAGCCGGGACCTTGTTCCCAAACTCCGTCCTAACCTGCTGGCTCGCGAGCACGTGGTGCGCGATGTGCGCCTGATGGTCGCGGTGGTGCCGGAAACAGGCTTGATCTACCGGTGGACCCCGGAACAGTGGGAACTGCTGACGCTGTTCGACGGTACGCGAAAGCTGGAGGAAATTGCCGACGTCCATGCTGCGCGGACCGGGATGCGCTATTCCGTGGACGACCTTCGCGAAGTCGTGGACGTCCTGGACAGGCAGGACTTCTGGCATAAGACGCCGCTGGAGCAGAACATTTCCCTGCAAGAACGCCTGGTCGAAGAGAGGCAGAAGAAAGCCAAGCGAAAATCCAAGTATGGCGATGTTTCGGACCTGCGCCTGATCTACTGGAATCCGGATCGGTATTTGCATGCCATTTATCCCCACCTGAAGTTCCTCTACACTCCGCGGTTTACCCTGGCCAGTTTCGCGGCTATGGCCTTCACGCTGTACATTCTGGCCGACCACTGGGACCGCTTTGCCGCCGATACGTTCCGCTTCTATACCTTCACGCTGTATACGCCGTCGCAGTGGTTGATGTTCTGGGGGCTGACCTGCTTTGTCCTGTTCATTCACGAGAGTGCCCACGGCCTGACGTGTGTGCACTACGGGGGGCACGTGCACAAGATGGGCTTCAACCTGATCTACCTGACGCCGGCGTTCTACACCGAGGCGCAGCAGATCTTCGTACTCGGTGACAAATGGCAGCGGTTGAACACCATCGTGTGGGGAGTGTGGTCGGAACTGCTGCTGTTCTTTATTGTGACCCCCATCTGGTGGGGTTCGCCGCCGGGCAGCACGATTCGAGAAGTGTGCTACATGCTGATGCTGGTGACCG
>CAYRII010000181.1:0-3240 GCA_964424245.1 uncultured Terriglobales bacterium
GGCCTCGGTAGCTCCGGCCTCGGTAGCTCCGGCCTTTAGGCCGGAGTCGCGCAGCGAGCCGGAGTCGCGCAGCGAGCCCGCGTCGCAGAAGCCTTTCTTTCGGGCTTCAGCCCCGGGGAACCTCGCTGCGCGAGGAGTCAGGGAAAGGGCACGACTTCAGTCGTGCCGTAAATGGGCCAAAAACACCTAGGGCTTTAGCCCCTGAGGGACTTTGCCCGCCGTCATCCCGAGCGCAGCGCGGTCGGCGCGGAGCGGAGTGACGCGGCAAGGAGCGCGCGTCGAGGGACCTCGGGTTGGTCACTCTTGGGAGGACTGAAAGTTGGCAAGGCCCCACGCGGCGGCCTCCACCCTTGTCATTCCGAGCGCAGCGAGGAATCCGCTTCTCCTGATAGCTGACGGCTGACCGCTAAGCCGCTACACTTCCACTGTGCCAACTCCGTCCGACGCCATCACCCTGCACCCGGCGCGCTCTGTCGCGGGCTCCCTTCGCCTGCCCGGTGACAAGTCCATCTCCCACCGCTACGCCATGCTCGCCGCCCTGGCCCGCGGCCGATCCCGCCTGGAAAACTTTTCCACCGGCGCCGACTGTGGCTCCACGCTTGCCTGCCTTCGCGCCCTGGGCTGCACGATCGAACAAAACAGCGACACCGTGGAAATCGAGGGTCTCGGCCCGCAACTTTGTCCACCCACATCACCCCTCGACTGTGGCAACTCCGGTTCCACCATGCGCATGCTGGCCGGCATCCTTGCCGCGCAGGAATTTCCCAGCACCCTCACAGGGGACCAGTCACTCTCCCGCCGCCCCATGGCCCGCATCATCGAGCCGCTCACCGCCATGGGCGCCGCCATCTCCGCCTCCGACGGAGATCATCCGCCGCTCGCCATCTCCGGCGCCCGCCTCCGCGCCATTGAGTATTCGCTGCCTGTGCCCAGCGCCCAGGTAAAGACCGCCGTGCTTTTTGCCGGCCTCTTGGCCGAGGGCGAAACCTCCGTCATCGAGCCCCTGCGCACCCGCGACCACGGCGAGCTCGCCCTCCGCGCCTTCGGCGCCACCGTCACACGGCAGAAAAACCGCACCGCCATCGCCGGCGGCCAGTCTCTCCGCCCTCTCCACGCCCGCATCCCCGGAGACATTTCTTCCGCCACCTTCTTCCTCTCGGCCGCCGCCCTCCTCCCCGGCTCCCGCCTGGTGCTCGACGACCTGCTGCTCAACCCCACGCGCGCCGCCCTGCTCGACGTGCTCACCGCACTGGGCGCGCGCATCCGTATCCTCAACGCCGAAGACCGCCACGGCGAGCTGGCCGGCGCCGTGCAGATCGAGCACGGCGAACTCACCGGCGCCAAGATCGCCGCAGCGCAAACCGCCGCCCTCATCGACGAGCTGCCCGCGCTTGCCGCCATCGCTCCCTATACAAAAGATGGCATCGAATTCCGCGACGCCCGCGAGCTTCGCGTCAAGGAAAGCGACCGCCTCGCCGCCCTGGCCCGCAACCTGCGCGCCCTGGGCGGTCGCGTCGAGGAACTCGAAGACGGCCTGCGTATTCCCGGCGGCCAGTCCCTCAGCGGCGGGGAAGTCGACTCCTTCGGCGACCACCGCATCGCCATGGCCTGCGCCGTCGCCGCCCTCCGCGCCCGCGCTCCCGTCACCCTCCGCGGCGCCTCCGCCGCCCGCATCTCCTTCCCCGGTTTTTTCCCCGCGCTCGAAACCATCCTCCAGCGCTAAGCCTCCATCACCGCTGCCTTCTCCCTCTCCGTCGGACGCCGTCACGTTTTTAGTTCATAGTTCACAGTTCATAGTTCACAATTGCCGTTACACCGGAGGCTTCCATGTCCACGCATCCCTCGCAGCACGCAACCGGCGACGGCGAAGTTCTCGTCAGCGGCGGTCCTTCTGGCTTCACTCAGGAAATCACCGTCGGCCGCCACGGCCTGCGCGCCGACGAGCCCGTCGCCCTCGGCGGCGCCGACGCCGGCCCTACGCCCTACGGCTTCGTCCTCGCCGGCCTCGGCGCCTGCACCTCCATGACCCTGCGCATGTACGCCGACCGGAAACAGTGGCCGCTCTCCGGCGTCCAGGTGCGGCTGCGCCACTCCAAGATCTACGCCCAGGACTGCGCCGAGTGCGAAACCAAGGAAGGAAAAATCGACCACATTGAGCGCGACATCACCCTGCTCGGCGAGCTTTCCGACGAGCAGCGCGCGCGCCTCCTGGAAATCGCCAACCGCTGCCCCGTCCACCGCACCCTCACCTCGGAGATCCGCATCGTCACCCGCCTCGCCTGACCGTCCGCTTGTCAAGCGCGCGCCCCCCGCGCCGCCGCCTGTGCTAGATTCAATATCCGGGGGCGCGTAGCTCAGCCTGGTAGAGCAACGGCCTTTTAAGCCGTGGGTCGAAGGTTCGAATCCTTCCGCGCTCACCAACCCCGAAAATCTTTTCTTCGAATTGTTTTTTCTTCTTTTCTCAGGCGGAGCGTCGCGGGACAGCCCGCGGCGGGAGCCGCAGAAGCGCCGTGGCGGACGGGCGCGGGCTCAAGCTGCGCGGGCGGCGGCGGCGGTGAGAGCGTCCTCAAGCTCCGCGAGGTGGCGCTCTTCCGTCAGATAGCTGATCACCATCATGCGCATGACGCTGCGGCCGTTGACCAGGGTGGTGGAAATCCAGCGGCGGCCGTCGCGCGTCACCGCCTCCACCACCGCCTGATTGTGCGCGGCGATTTCCTCTTCGCTGAGCGCGCGGCCGCCGGCCCGGGACTTCGCGCGGAAGTTGACGATGGGCAGCACGGGGCCGAAGGTGAGCTCGAACGCCTGCGACTGCTCGACCCACTGCGCAAAGCTGCGCGCCAGCTCGAGCTGGCGCTCGATGTGCGCTTCATAGGCCCGGCGTCCGTGGACGCGCAGGGTGAGCCAGAGCTTGAGCGAATTCATGCGGCGCGACCACTGCATGCTGATGCGCGAGTTATCGGGCAGCACGGCGCCGGCGTCTTGGGGCATGTAGGGCGTGGCCACGGAGAAAGCGCGCGCCAGCGCTTCAGGATGCGAGGTGAGCACGGCGCCGGCGGCGAAGGGCATGGCCAGCCACTTGTGGGGATCGACGGTGACGGAATCGCAGCGCTCGATGCCGCGCACCAGGTCACGGTGCCGGTCGCTGAAGATTGCGGCAGCGCCGTAGGCGCCGTCGAGGTGCAGCCAGAGATTTTCGCGGCGGCAAACGTCCGCGAGCGCGACGATATCGTCCACGGCGCC
>CAYRII010000181.1:3250-5874 GCA_964424245.1 uncultured Terriglobales bacterium
GGTGGCCGTCACACAGAACGGACGCCGCCCGGCGCGGCGGTCTTGGGCCAGCGCGGCCTGGAGCGCGGGAACATCGAGCTGCAAGCGGGAGTTCACGGCGATGCGCCGCACGGCCGCGCGCCCGATGCCCAAAAGCCCCGCAGACTTTTCCAGCGTGTGGTGCGCTTCGCTCGAAGCGTAGAGCACGGGCTGCGCGCCGATCGAGGCCACACCCTGCTCGATGGCGTCAGGGAAGTGCCAGGCCAGGGCCAGCGCCAGGGCGCTGAAGTTGGCCTCGCCGCCGCCGGAGGTGAAGGTGCCGTCGAAGGGCGGCGTCCAGCCCACGCGCTCGCCCAGCCAGCGCACGGTCTCGACTTCGATCTTGGAGGCCAGTTGCGAACGGGCGAGCGTGGCCAGTTGCGGATTCAGCGCCGCCACCAGCGCTTCCGCCAGCACCGCCATGTAGGCGGGCGTGGGATTCATCAATCCGAAGTAGTTGGCGCTGGGAACGTGGAAGCCCTGCTCCACCAGCTCGCGGGTGATTTCGTCGAGCACGGCTTCGGCATCCTCGCCCAGCTCGGGCAGCGGGCGAGCGAGCGGCCCGAAGGTGCGCTCTGCAGCGGGAAGCTGCACGGGGCGCTGGGGCAGGGAAGAGAAGTACTCGTCGATGCGGTCGATGATCCTATAGCCCAGGCGGCGGCGGGTTGCGGAGTCGAAATCGAACATCAGGTGTCAGCTCCCAAAAACGCTACCACGAAGGGCACGAAGGAACCCGCTCCAGCAAAACGCCACCACGAAGGACAGGAAAGGATCGTGCTTCCTACTCGTCGGGCTCGTCTTCCATCAGTTGCTCCGAAAATCGGAAAAAGCAAACCCAAGATCCCTCGACTCGCGCTCCCTTGCCGCGTCGCTGTGCTCCGCGCCGGTCGCGGCTCGCTCGGGATGACAAAAAAGAGGCCCTGACGTGGGCCTAAAGGCCCGCTCTTCCACCGAAGAAACCCACTCGTCGGCGCCTCCCTTGGCGCGTTGGCTGGCTCCGCGCCGCGTCCTACTTCCGGAACCGCCGTAGAAGAGTGAGGAAGAACTCCCGCAAACTGCTTTTCGTCGGCGGGGGCTCGGCACCCGAGGATTCCCCTGGGCAGGCGGGTTCGCTGCTGGGCCGGCTGTATCCGACGAGGGAGTGGCGGTAGACCTCCGCGACTTCTCCGGAGAGCGATGGCGGCATGGGGAACTCAGCCGGCTGCCCCAGGAGGAGTCCCACAATCAAGAAATCGAGGATCTGCGCGTCATAGCCGTCATCGGTCTCGGTGTATTGTTCCGGGTCGCGGTTTGCCCAGGCCTCCGTTACCGAGCACACGCCATCGGCCTCCTCAAGCCGTACCTCGTAGATGCACAGTCCCGTCCAACTGCGATGAAAACGGAGCCAGGGTTCCTCCCAGTAGATGAACCATTTGTCTTCCATCTGCTGGGGGATGAGACCAAGCTGGATTTGCGCGAACTCTTCCGCGCGGAAGGTTTTCTCGTACTTCAGCCGCGCCCGTTGCGGGGGCATGGGCGAGCGCTGCCACGAGTCTGCGGCGGCGCGCTGCGGCGCTTCTTCGGGCTCCAGCGTCTCGTCATTCTCCATCGCCAGGTACCTCTTCTTCGATCGGCTCGACCGAGGGCCGCGGGCGCAGCAGTGGAAAGAGGATGACGTCGCGGATGGAGCGCGAATCGGTGAGCAGCATGGTGAGCCGGTCAATGCCCACGCCGTAGCCCGCGGCGGGAGGCAGGCCGTAGGCGAGGGCGCGCACGTAGTCTTCATCCATGACGTGCGCCTCTTCGTCGCCGCGGGCGCGCGCGGCCAGTTGCTGCTCGAAGCGGCGGCGCTGCTCTTCGGGGTCGTTGAGCTCGCTGAAGGCGTTGCCCAGCTCGAGGCCCCCGATGAAGACCTCGAAGCGCTCCACCCAGTCGGCCTCGTCGCGCTTGTTCTTGGCCAGCGGCGAAATGGCCAGGGGGAAGTCGTAGATGATGGTGGGCTGGACGAGGTGTTCTTCGCACACCGCTTCGAAGAGCGCAAAGATGGTCTTGCCCGGCGGGTCGGCCGGGTCAAAGGGCATGTGGGTGTGCGCGGCGTTGAAGCGCTGGACGAGCGCGGCAACGGACTGCGCCGAGGCGAAGTCGGGCATCTCCGGCTTCGGGCCCGCGGCCTGCGGCCAGAAGTGGCGGATGGCCTCGCGCATGGAGAAGCGCTGCCAGCGCGCGAAATCAATCTGCTGCCCGTTCCACGGGACGACGGTGCCCCCCGTGACGTAGCGCGCCACGTGCGCGAACATCTCTTCGGTCAGGTCCATGAAGTCGTGGTAGTCGGCGTAGGCCTGGTAGAACTCCAGCATGGTGAACTCGGGGTTGTGCTGCGTGGAGATGCCTTCGTTGCGGAAGTTGCGGTTGATCTCGTAGACGCGCTCGAGGCCGCCCACCACCAGGCGCTTGAGGTAGAGCTCCGGCGCGATGCGCAGGTAGAGGTCCATATCCAGCGTGTTGTGGTGGGTGATGAAGGGACGCGCCACGGCGCCGCCGGCGATGGGCTGCATCATGGGCGTCTCCACTTCGATGAAGCCCTTGCTCTCCAGAAAGTGGCGGAAGCCGTGCACCACGCGGCTGCG
>CAYRII010000182.1:0-5871 GCA_964424245.1 uncultured Terriglobales bacterium
AGGGCATTGCCGAAGGCTTCAACGGGAACGCGCAGTCATTTCGTATCGTGAACCATCTAGCTCTTCGCCGCGATTCTCATCCCGGATTGAATCTGACAAGAGCCACACTAAATGCAATTCTCAAATATCCATACACTCGCAGTACGGGCGGAGAGGAGCAGACCAAATGGGGATCGTACCATTCGGAGAAAGATGTACTCGAATGGGCACGACAGGTTTTCCCGAAGGGCGATCGACGCAGAAGTGCAGAGGCAGAGCTTATGGATTGGGCCGACGACATTGTTTATGCCGTTCACGATGTCGAAGACATGTATAGGGCCGGCCTCATCCCCCTAGATCGTTTGCTCAAGGATGAATCTGAACGAGGTCGGTTTTATGCCTATGCACAGTCGAAGTGCAAGCCAGGTGAATGGGCAAGTAGGGAGAGTGCTTTCGAACAACTGATCGTAATCAGCCCGTTGTATGAGCCCTACTCGAGCACTCGCAGATTGCGAGGAGTTCTGCGCTCATTCACGGCCGGCCTGATAGCTCGCTATATTGGTGCAATCGAACTTCGCGTTCCAACAAGTGATCATGAAATACGAGTCTCGGTAGCCAAGGAGTATGTCGACGAAGTTTGGATGTGGAAGCAGCTCACTTGGTACTACGTGATCGAAAGGCCCGGCTTGGCCACACAACAATTAGGCTTGCGCGCGGTCATCCGAACGCTCTTTGAGATCCTACTGTATAGCGGCCGAGCCGAAGGAAAAGAAGAAGAGAAACCTCGGCATATTCCCTCCCGGATTCCGGGAGGCTATAGAGCAAGCTAGGGATTCGGACGAGATTCGCAGATACATAGTCGATTTGATAGCGAGTCTCACTGAACGCCAAGCAATCGACACGTTCCGCCGGCTGACTGGCGTTTCTTCAGGGTCAGTGCTTGACTACATTGTTCGCTGAAGCCAGGGGATATGAAACCCCATGGACCTGCGCTACCCCATCGGCGATTTTGCATGGAAGGGCAGGAGCACTCCCGCTGATCGTCGCCGCTACATCGCCGCCATTGCCCAGACGCCGGCTCGCCTGCGCAGGGCGGTGAAGGGCCTTTCACCGGAGCAGCTCGACACGCCCTACCGTCCCGCGGGCTGGACCGTGCGCCAGGTGGCGCACCACGTTCCCGACAGCCATATGAACGCCTACGTGCGCTTCAAGCTGGCGCTCACCGAAGATGAGCCCACCATCAAACCCTACGAGGAAGCGCGCTGGGCCGAACTCGCCGATACGCGGGAGACTCCGCTGGAAACCTCGCTCTCGCTGCTCGATTCCCTGCACCGGCGCTGGGTGGTGCTGCTGCGTTCCATGCAGCCCGCGGATTTTGCCCGCACCTTCCGCCATCCCCAATACGGAAAAACGCTCACGCTCGACTGGGCGCTGGCCATGTACGCCTGGCACGGCGCGCATCACACGGCGCACATCACCGGGTTGCGCGAGCGCATGGGATGGAAGTAGTGTCGCGTTTGAATCAGTCGACAACAATCATGGGACGAGCGATCGGTACGGCCACAGCCGCGTTTCTGCTTTTCACGTCTCTGTGCGTCACGGCCCAAGAAAGCGGGAGCCGCGGCGCCGATGAAGCGACTTCCAACCCGCCTCTGTCCGACCCGGACTCCGCGTCACTTTACTTTGTCCTGAGCGACAACCACGGCCGACCCGCCCCAGGTGTTGTGCTCAGCAAGGAAGATGTGCAGCTTGAAGACAAAAGTGGGCCAGTCGAAGTTCTGGAGGTGCGGAGCGCCCCTGATGTTCCATTGCGCCTTGCCCTTGTCCTTGACTTGAGCGGTTCATTAAAACGCGGAGGCACGTCCTACCTCTCACCATCCATTGTTGAGTTTTTTCGCAGGACTCTGCGCCCGGGCCTCGATACAGCCATTGTGGTCGCCTTTAACGACAAAGTTACCAAAGCCGCTCCTTTCGACGCGGAGCAGCTATCGGAAGAGTTGCCTAGAGCCGCGTTCCGGGGAGAAACCGCGCTGTACGAGGCAATCTATCTTGCTTCCCAAGACTTGGCAGCCAGCGCCCGTGGTCCCGAGCGTCGGGTCATTCTTCTACTGAGCGACGGCGAAAACACAATGCGTACCCGCACACTGGAAGAAGCCATTGCAGCTGCTCAACAAGCGAGAGTGGCGATTTATGCAATGGACATCGTTGGCCCGCCTCATAAGTCCGGGCCACGAGCCCTTCGGCGACTGGCCGACGAGACCGGGGGCAGAGTTTTTTTCCCCGACGATCTGAAAGACGCGCAGCGGAAGCTCGCTGAAATTGGAAGCGACCTTGCTCCTGGCTACCTACTCGTATGCCGTCCCGCCAAGCTTGATAGGAACGACGACAAGTTTCGCAAGACCCGAATCAGGATCACGAAAGACCGGAACCTTCGGGTACGGGCGCAGATGCCTCTCGCACCATAAGTGACGCTTACTCCGCCAGTTGTCTTAGCCAGTGCCCCACGCCGTAGGAGACGGCGGCGGCTATCGAGCCCACGGTGAGCATCTCCAGGCCGCTCACCAGCCAGTGGGCGCGGGTCACCAGCGTGCGCAGGCTGCCCACCACAAAGAGCGTGAGCCCGGTGGCGGCGCAGGAGGCCAGAAAAAGATTTCCCCCGGAAAGCAAAATGTAGGGCAGCAGAGGCACGCTGCCTGCGGCGATGAAGGCGCCAAAAATCGCCGCGCCGTGCCCGAAGGCGTGCACCGGGCCCTCCTTCAGCTGCTGGCCGTTGCTCAGTTGGTAGTCCTGCTCGGAGCGCATGCCCAGGTAGTTGCCCGCACCCATGGCAAAGCCGTCGGCCAGAAGATTGGCCACGCCCAGGATGACGGCAATGCGCGGGCTCAGCGCGGCGCCGGAAACGCCGCTCACCACGGCGAACGTGGTGATGATCCCGTCGTTGGCGCCGAATACCAGGTCGCCGATGTGGTGCGCCCACGAGGGCCAGAAGCCCAGCATGCCTGAAGGAGTCGGATTGGTTTGCTTCATGCCTTTGCCTCTTGGAGCGCGGAAGATTTGGAGGCGGCGTCCGCGGTCCGTCTGCTAACTCTAAGCTACGGCGCCGCTCGCGCCAACCGGGGAGAAATCACCCACAAAGACCACGCGTTGTGACAGAATTGCGGTGGCTCGGGCATCGTTCGCTGCGGAAATAATGCCAACGTGAGGTCTTATGCGTCGAACACGAGCTGCATCGTTGCTGGTAGCCCTTGCCGGCATGGCAGCCTCAGCGCTTCCGGCCTCCGAAACCGCTCTTCCGGCCAAGGAATTCACCGTTTCATTCATTGCCACGGACAAGCAGGGCAGAGTGCGTTCAGACCTTTCCGCAGCCGATTTTGAGATTCGTGTGGGCAAGCGGCCCGTTCAGAGGGTGACGGCCTTGACCGTACAGGAACGGCGGCCCCTGCGGTTGATCGCTTTGCTGGACGGCAGCGGTTCCACGGGGCAAACCGGCGTTTACATTCGCGAGGAGATGTTGACGCTGATCCGCTTTCTTCGGCAAAACGTCCGTCCCGGTATCGACAAGGCAGCGATCATTGCCTTTGACGATAAAACCTGGCTGGAGTGTGACATGACCGATGAGCCAGACAAGTTAGAGAAGGCCATTCTCAAGATACCCCGCGCGGCCGGCGGCACTGCCTTGCACGACGCGCTGGTGGCAGCCGCGGACTATGTGACTTCCCAGCCCGATGAGCAGCGGGGTCCTCAGTATGCGCTCATCCTGCTCAGCGATGGCGCGGACACTTCCAGCAAAGCCACCCTGAAGAAAGCAACCGCGGCCGTGCTACGTGCCGGAGTGACCATTTACAGCATGAACACCGGAGAGCAAGAGTCTTTCATTTACAGCATGAACACCGGAGAGCAAGAGTCTTTCTACCGATACCAATACAAAGGTGAGCGCATTTTGCGCGAGCTGGCGCGCGCGACTGGAGGCATGGCCTTCCGTCCCAAGAATGCGAAGGACGTCAAGCCGGCATTTCAGCAGATCGAAGCCGACATTTCCGCCTCACGCTATGTGGTGCGGGGCGAAATGCCTTCAGCTTCGTCCGGTTCCAGCGACGGCTTCCACCGCATCAAGATCAAGCCGAAAGTGAAGGATGTAGAGCTGCGCGCGCCCGAAGGCTTCTATCTGGCACCTTAGACCTGTGAAATGCAACTTTCAAGCCGCGGTTTCGGGCCCGGTTTCGGGCCCGGGTTCCGGCCTGCTTTCATAGGCTTGCAAGGGCTGAAAAATCACCCCACAAGCAGGCCGCCTTGTGGTAAAATTACTGTGGCTCGGGCGACCACTAAGTTACTGAAATAACAATAACTTGTGCCGCATGGTGCGGAGCCGCAATCGCACCGTGACCGTGACCGAACCGCGACCTCCACAACGGAGCTCCATGGCCTCCAAAGAAACGCTGACCGCAGCCGCAGTGGCGACCGAAAAAGCAGCACGCAGCAGCCAGGAAGCCAAGGCCGAAAGCGCGCAGAAAAAATCCCGCAAATCGAGCGGCAACGCCGAGAACGGCGACTACACCGCCGAGTCCATCAAAGTTCTGGGCGGCATGGAAGCGGTGCGCAAGCGCCCGGCGATGTACATCGGCTCCACCGGCGACCTCGGCCTGCACCATCTCGTCTATGAAGTGGTGGACAACGCCGTGGATGAGGCGCTGGCCGGCTACTGCGACCGCATCGACGTCGCCATCCACATCGACAACTCCATCACCGTGAAGGACAACGGGCGCGGCATTCCCGTCGAGGAAATGGAAGTGGACGGCGAAAAAATGCCCGCGCCCCAGGTGGTAATGACCATGCTGCACGCCGGCGGCAAGTTCGATTCGGCCACCTACAAAGTCTCCGGCGGGTTGCACGGCGTGGGCGTCTCCGTGGTCAACGCGCTGAGCAGCCAGCTGGACCTGGAGATCTGGCGCGAGGGCTTCGTCTGGGAGCAGAGCTACTCGCGCGGCGAGCCCACGTCCAAACTCAAGAAGACGGGCAAGACGCAGAAGTCGGGCACCATCGTGCACTTCGTTCCCGACGACACCATCTTCACCGCCACGGAATACAACCATGACACTCTGGCGCAGCGGCTGCGCGAGCTGGCCTTCCTCAACAAGGGCCTGCTCATCGTGCTAACCGACGAGCGCGAAACCGACTCCAAGACCGGCGAGGCCAAGCGCGTCGAGTTCCGCTACACCGGCGGCATCGCGGAGTTCATCAAGCACCTCAACCGCGGCAAGCAGGCGCTGCACGACAAGCCCATCTACATGGAAGCGGAGCGCGACGGCGTGGCCATGGAAATCGCGCTGCAATACAACGACGGCTACTCTGAGGCCGTGTTCTGCTTTGCCAACAACATCAACACCGTGGATGGCGGCAGCCACCTCTCCGGCTTCCGCACCGCGCTCACCCGCACCATCAACTACGCCGGAGGGCAGCTTGGTTTGTTCAAGGACCTGAAGGAGAACCTCACCGGCGACGACGTGCGCGAAGGCCTGGTGGCCGTCATCAGCGTCAAGCTCTCGCAGCCGCAGTTCGAAGGGCAGACCAAGGGCAAGCTCAACTCCGATATCGCCGGCATCGTGCAGGCCTTTGTGAACGAGCGCCTGGGCGCGTATCTGGAGCAGAACCCGCCGGTGGCGCGCAAGATCATCCACAAGGCCATCGAGGCGGCGCGCGCGCGCGAAGCTGCGCGCAAGGCCCGCGACCTCACCCGCCGCAAGGGCGCGCTCGATGGCGGCGGATTGCCGGGCAAGCTGGCCGACTGCTCCGAGCGCCAGCCCGAGCGCTGCGAGCTCTATCTGGTGGAGGGTGAATCCGCCGGCGGCACCGCCAAGCAGGGCCGCGACCGCCGCTTCCAGGCCATCCTGCCGC
>CAYRII010000183.1:0-5867 GCA_964424245.1 uncultured Terriglobales bacterium
GAGTTGTTGCCGCGCACCGTGCAACACGCCTCCGTGTATTGGAAAGCGGTGCCCTTGCGCCCCGGGCGCTACCGCCTGGACATCGTCGTCAAGGACGTCAACGGCGACCGCATGGGAACCTGGAGCCGCGGCATCATAGTCCCTGACTTTGGCGAGGACAACCTGGCCGCCTCCACTCTCATTCTGGCTGACTTGATGGAGCGTGTTCCCTCCAAGCAGGTCGGAGCAGGCAACTTCGTCATCGGCTCCACCAAGGTTCGCCCCCGTGTGGCCCCCGCTGGCGGCGGCCCCATCAGCTTCAAGAAGGCGGACAACCAGACCGTCAACTTCTGGATGCAGGTCTATAACCTCAGCGTGAACGAGCAGACCAACAAGTCCTCGGCTTCCATCGAATACGAGATCATCAACGTTGCCAGCAAACAGCAGGTTCTGAAGACCGTGGAGTCTACGGACCAGATGAGCAACACGGGCCAGCAGCTGACCCTGGAGAAAAGCATGGTGATTGACAAGCTGGCTCCGGGAACGTACCAGCTCACCGTGCGCGTCAATGACCACATTTCCAAGCAGACCATCGCGCCCACGGCCAAGTTCGCCGTGGAATAAGCGCGTGCAGACGAAATCAGATTGCCGAGGTTGGGGATGATTCGAAAGTTGGCCTGGATGGTGGTCGTCGCGGCGGTGGCTCTGCCGGTGACGGCGTTCGCCGCAGCTGCCTCCATCTCCGGGCACGTGAAGAATTCCGAAGGCGTTCCCCAGATGGGCGCCGCCGTGGAGGTCTTCACCTCCTCCACGCAGCAGGCGATCAAAGTCTTCACCGACGATCGCGGCTTTTACAGCGCCACCGGCCTGGCCCCGGGCACGTACTTTGTCAAAGTTTCGGCCTCATCGTTCCTGCCCACCTTGCGGGAAAACGTTGCCCTCGCCTCCGGCGCTCACCTAGTCATCAACCTCACCCTGAATACCCTGTTTGAAGCCATCCAGTTCATCTCTCCGCGGGAACGTGCCCAGCAGGAGGAGGATGACTGGAAGTGGACCTTGCGGTCCACCGTCAACCGCCCCGTGCTCCGCCTGCGCGACAACGGCCCCTTGGTTGTGGTCGCCGCCTCCGACAAAGCAGACGACCGCGCGCTCAAGGCCAGCGTCGCCTTTCTGGCCGGCGGGGAGTCGGAAGGCCTGGGCGGCTCTTCGGACATGACTGCCTCCTTCGCCCTGGAGCGCTCGCTGTTCTCCTCAGGCACCCTCACGTTCCACGGCAATGTGGCGCAGGGCGTCAGCAATCCCTCCACCATCCTGCGCGCGCAATACTCGCACCGCATGCCCAACGGCTCTAACCCGGAAGTGGCCTTCACGTTCCGCCGCTTGGCTTCGCCCGACGATGCTTTCCCGGGCGCGGCGCTGGAGGCCATGGCGCTCTCCATGTCGGACACCATCGCTTTGGCCGATTTCATCGAACTCCAGTTCGGCGGTGAGCTGCAGAGCGTGGAGTACCGTGGTCGCGCCAGTGCATTGCGCCCCTTTGGCTCCGTCAACGTGCACCTCACGCCCAACACCGTGCTCAGCTACCGCTACGTTACCTCGCAGCCCACCACACGCTTGGCCAAGGGTTTTGACACCGCTCCCGCTGATCTCAGCGAGTCCGGCCCGCGTATGACCTTGAGCGGCAACACGCCCCGTTTGGAACACGCGCGCCACCAGGAAATCGCCGTTTCCCGGCGCTTGGGAGGCAATAACTTCCAGGCCGCCGTGTATCGCGACTCTGTGTCCAATACCGCGCTCGGTGGCGTCGGTGAGGCTCCTTCCGGCACCGGTGAGTTTCTCGCGGACGTCTATTCCGGAAGCTTCACCTTTAACGGCGGGAATTTTTCCAGCGACGGTGTGCGTTTGGTTTGGGAACGCCGTCTCGCCCAGGACATCACCGCTACTCTCGGCTACGCTTTTGGCGGGGTTCTGGAATTGCCCGAAGACAACCTTGCCTGGGAGCAGGTTCGGGCGTTGCTGCAAACTGCCCGCCGGCACGCCGTGACCGCCCGGTTTGCCGGTCATTTGCCGCGCGCCAAGACGCGCTGGATCGCCTCCTACAAGTGGACCAACAGCCACGCCTTGACGCCCGTGGATATGTTCGACGCCTCGCCCGGCCAGGCCGACCCCTACCTCAGCCTCTTCGTGCGCCAGCCCCTCCCGCACTCTGCTTCGCTCCCCGGCCAGATGGAGGCGCTCATCGACGTGCGCAACCTGCTGGCCCAGGGCTACGTCCCCGTTCTCGGGCAGGATGGCCGCACGCTCTACCTCGTACAGTCGGCCCGCTCCATCCGCGGCGGCATCGCCTTCACTTTCTAGCTCGCCTCTTCCGCCCGCTGTTTCGTTGCTTCGAAGCTTCGCCCAAGGCCTGATGGTATAATTCCGGATTGCCGTCCCATCACCCACGACCGTGGGCGCGTAGCTCAACTGGCAGAGCAACTGACTCTTAATCAGTAGGTTGAAGGTTCAATTCCTTCCGCGCTCACCAAATCTTCCCGTTTCTGTCGTTTAGCCGCTTCGCTCTGCCGAAGACGCGACACAAACCGCTTCCGACCAACTAACCCTTGGTACAGCTCACGACGGCGCCTGTGTAAGTGCAGGGGTGGGGACTCTTGACTTTCGGTGAAGGGTAGCACACCGGCTAAATTGACAACCTTCCGCACGCCGCTGTAGGTTCTAGCCTGTGCTCAGGTCTCAACGGATCGTGATAATTGCCTACGCCCTGGTGTTCGCGTATTCGTGCGTATGGGTGCCATTCAGCGTGTATTCGCCTCAGGCCTACAGCGAGTTTCGCCGCTTTGTCGGCTATGGCTTTGTCTGGACTAACCAAGGGGCTGCGTCTCCTGACACCGGGCGCATCATCTTGCGCTTGGGGGCCGTCACGGGCTTGGGCGTGGCTGCGTTCTTCATTGTCGCCTTCAGAAGGAAAACGCCCTTGCGGCCAACCGGCGAGCCTGCAGCACCATCCGAGCCGAAACCGGACGCGCTCTCCCCGGAGCAGATGGCCCACGTCTTGAGGGAAGTGAAGAAGCTCCAGGACGAGGGTTTCCTGCAATACAAGAATCGTGGCTATCCCAGCCTGCGGCGGGAACCCAACGAGAAGCAGTAGCGGGTGACGACCTGCCGCTCGCAAGAATAGCGTTGAAGGCGAGCCGTTTGGCGTTCCAAATTCCGTTAGGTTTACTCGAATTCGTGCTAAATAAGTGGGCGAATGCTAATACCGCTGCCAGCTGCTGGCGAGCTTCGAGCCCGGGCGCACGCGTACCCCTTCCGAATCGGGTATCAGACGCAGCAGTTTCTGCATGCCTACTTCTTCTTTGCCGTGCTGCAGGACATGAGCAGTGGAGCTTTTCTGAAGGACGCGAATGCGGTCCAAGCAGTCGAGCAAGACATGGTCTCCAAAGGGGGAGACCCCGAGAGCATCCGGCTTGGGTGGGAGTGTCTGCGAGCATATGATGCTGTATTTGTCGAGGCCATATTCCAAAACGCGGTAGTGGCACTAAACAGTCATTGGGACTGGTACATCAGGAAACTTGGGGAGTTCATACGCTTTGGCCGTCAGCATGTGACGACTGTCCCGCCGCTCAGCCAGAAACAAGAACGCAACCTTATGAGGATTGGATCCTTCAGCATTGCTGAGCAGGTAGCAGTACTGGGAGTAGCGACTGGCCTGACGTTTAGCTTGTCGAAAAAGGACCTAGAAAACCTGCGAGAGCTGTCCCTGGTCCGCAATCTCGTATTGCATAACAGGTCAGAAGTGGACGGTCAGTACCTGTCGCAGTCAGCCTGCACCCGCTTTCCCAACAACCATCTGCGGAACCTTAGTGCGCTAGAAGTAGGCGAGTGGCAGAAGAGCTTGGTGGGTGCGGTCAATGAAACCTGTGTAGCCGTCGCAGCAAAATTCGTTGCGGCTCCACCTTACTCTTAATCAGTAGGTTGAAGGTTCAATTCCTTCCGCGCTCACCATGTAAAAATTCAGCCCATTCGCCATCGCCGGCGGCTGTGCCGGAGCCGCGGGTACGCTACAATGTCGGGCGGACACAGTTGCCGAAATCGCCCTCGGAAAAGGGGGGGCCATGAACTCCCTGGTACTTATTGCTTTTTTGTTCTGGGGCGGTTTTGCGCCGCAGCAAACTGCGCCGCCCGCCTCCAGCGGGTCCGGCACGCAGCAGCCTCAGCCACAGCCCAAAAAGCCTCCCAAGAAGCCAGCCATCAACCCCTCCGAAACTGGAGGGGCCCGCGGGTTTGCCATCACGCTGCGCGGCACGGTGATGGATCCGGCGGAAAACGCCGTTGCCGGAGCCGCCATCCGGCTGAGCTCCGCAGCGAGCCCGCAGGAACAATGGGAGACGGCCACGGACGCCAACGGGCGCTTCGAATTCAAAGCGCCGCGAGCCGGCGTCTACGTGCTGGACGTGGCGAAGCCCGGCTTCCAGAGCGCCCGCCTTCCCGGATTGAAACTCGACACTCTGCTTTGTTCCGTGCGCACGCACCTGGAGCCCGGGGATGCCAGGCGGGTGGCCACCGTACCCTTTGTGGATCTGCGGGGGCAGGTGCGCGATGGCGACGGCAATCCCGTGGAGGGGGCGCAGCTGGAATTCCTGCGCGGCGGATCAGCGAGGCCGGTGATCGTGGCCACGGACGAGGAAGGCGATTTCCGCATCCCGAATGTCGAGGCCGGTTCCTATCACCTTCGCATCTCGGCCACCGGCTTCCAGGTGTACGAACGGTCCAGCCTTGCGGTTACGACGGAGAAGGACAAGCCCATCGTTCTGAGGTTTGAGTTGCAGAAGTAGCCTTTCCGGAAGCCGCTGGTTTTGTGATAGGCTCTGGCGCTGCAATCCCTTCGCCCGGCAGCCGTTGCGGCGGACGTGACATGACCTCAGGCCCCGCCCGCGCCCTGTGTGCCGCCGGCGAGCGGGACCAGACTGCTGACAATTTGTCGGAGGCTCTATGAAGCTCCCCAGGATCATTCCGCAAGTTGCGGGAGGGATGCAGGCGCGCGTGTGGGTGGCTCTCTTTGCCCTGAGCGCGATGGTGTCCGTTCCGTCCCCCGCGCAGAACACTGCGGCGCCGGCGGTGGCACCGGCCGGCAAGCAGGTGATTGTGGCGGTTCACCTGCGAGATCCGAACTTTCGCATCATGAACATCAAATTCCGCATGTTTTATAACAAATTCGAAAATGAGGCAGTGCCTCTCGACGACTACGATTTGAAGACCGCCGTGGCGGACGAAGTGCTTGCCGTTCTTGCCGCCGACACGCGCGCCCAATGGCGCCTGCCGCAAGGCGACGAAAGCCTCTACCTTTCCTCCTACTTTGACGAAAAAACTTCGCAGGGCAGCCTGCCCTCGTCCGTACTGGCGGACCGGGTGCTCCTGGTGGACGTGGGACAATTCATGCTCACAACACACTCCAGCGCCCACCGGCTGCTCGTCATGTCGGAACTCAAGATGATTGATCGCGCGAGCAACCGCATCCTCTGGAAGAAAAGGGTGAACCGCAAGCTGGAAGGCTACAAGCGGCGCAAGGAAGAGGATTTGCTGGCCGACAAGCAGAAGCTGCTGAAAGAGCTGCTCAACAAGCTGATAGAGGAGTACAGCCTGGAAGTGAAGAAGAAAGTGGCGGAACAGATGAAGAGGCTGGGGATGGCATGACAGTCTTGCCCTGAATATGTTATAATATGTTTGGCACTTTTGGATTTGGAGTGCGCATATGGGACGTTCAGTTATGGATCAAAAATTAGCCAATCCCAGATATGTGGTTTTGGCGGACGTTCTTCGTCCTGGAGATCATCGCGTACTTCCGCGCGCGGCCCAAGGAGCTGTCGAAGGACGATGATCGTCATCGG
>CAYRII010000184.1:0-5848 GCA_964424245.1 uncultured Terriglobales bacterium
GCTGCAGGTGGCGCCGGCGGAGGACAAAGGCGCGGCAACGACGGTGAAGGCCAGGAACGTAATCCTGGCGACGGGCTCAGAGGCCAGGATGCTGCCCGGGCTAAAGCCGGATGCGCCCGTGCTGACCAACGTGGAAATCCTGAGCCTGGATGGCATTCCGAAATCGCTGATTGTGGTGGGCGCGGGCGCCGTGGGCGTGGAGTTTGCCTCCATCTACCGCTCGTTCGACTCCGAAGTGACGGTGATCGAGATGCTGCCGCGGCTGGTGCCGCTCGAGGATGAGGACGTTTCCAAAGAACTGTTGCGCTCGTTCAAGAAAAAGGGCATCCAGTGCCACACCGGCGCCAAGGTGGAGAAAGTAGAAACGACCAAGTCGGGCGTGGTTGTGAGCATCACTGCAAGCGACGGCAAGGCACAGAAGATCGAGGCGGAGAAGATCCTGATTGCCGTGGGCCGCGCGCCGCGCACCGCCGACATTGGCCTGGAAAAAACCAGGATCAAGCCTGAGCGTGGTTTCCTCGCCACGGACGAATGGATGGAGACGGCGGAGAAAGGCGTCTACGCCGTCGGAGACATCGTGGCGGGGATGCCGCAACTGGCGCACGTGGGCGCCATGCAGGGGCTGGTGGCGGTGGCGCGCATTGCCGGGAAGGCGGCGCGGCCGGTCAATCGAAATCGCATTCCCAACTGCACCTACTGCGAGCCGCAGATCGGCAGCGTGGGGCTCACGGAAGCCGCCGCCAAGGAAGCGGGACACAAAGTCAGGGCCGGCAAGTTTCCCTTCACCGCCAACTCCAAAGCCAGCATCGTGGGCGCGCACGAAGGATTCATCAAAGTGGTGGCGGAAGCCAAGTACGGCGAAATTCTGGGCGTGCACATCATCGGGCCCTTGGCCACCGAGCTGATCGCCGAGTCGGTGGCGGTGATGGAGCTCGAAGGCACGGTGGACGACCTGATGTTCACCGTCCACGCGCATCCGACGCTGGCCGAAGGCATGCTGGATGCGTTCAGCAACCTGCACGGGATGGCCATAAACATTTGATTTCCGTCGTCCAACTCGGAAGCGTAGATTACGCCACCGCGCTGCGCCTGCAGCAGCGGCTGGTGGAGATGCGCAAACGCGGCGAGGTGGGCGACGTGCTGCTGCTGCTGGAGCATCCGCCGGTGATCACCCTGGGACGCAACGCCAAGGCGGCCAACGTGATTGCATCCCATGAGCAACTTCGCGCGGCGGGGGTGGAAGTCTTCGAGTGCGACCGCGGCGGCGACGTCACCTATCACGGCCCGGGACAACTGGTGGGCTACCCCGTCTTCGACCTGCGCGGCTTCGCGCCCGCGGTCGGCGCGGTGGAGTTTGTGCGCCGGCTGGAGGAAGTCCTGATTCGCACCTGCGCCGCGTTTGGCATTGCGGCGGAGCGCGCGGCCGGCATGACCGGCGTGTGGACAAAGAAACAACAGCCACAGAGGCACAGAGGCACAGAGACGGAACAAGCAAAAATTGCGGCGATTGGCGTGCACATTTCGCGCGCTGTGACCTCGCACGGATTCGCGCTCAACGTGAATACCAATCTGGCGCACTTTGACCTGATCGTGCCCTGTGGCCTCACGGAAAAGCCTGTGACTTCCATGTTCCGGGAACTGGGGAAAGAAGTGGCGCTCGATGATGTGGCGCAGTCCGTGGCCAGGCACTGCGGCGAGGTATTCGCGTCGGAAGTCGCGTGGGTGGACACGCTCGACGCCCTCGCGGGGCGCGCCGTGGGCGTGCCTTTGCAAACGCCCGAGGAACTGCGCCGGCTGCGCGGCGAGGAAGATACCCGGGCCTAGGGAGATTGCGCAATGCAGTTTGAACTGCGGGAGGCCATCGAGGTACTGCGGCGCACACCGGGCGCGCTCGACGCTTTGCTGCGCGGGCTTCCCGAGCCCTGGCTGCGCGGCACCGAAGGCGCGAACACCTGGAGCCCGTTTGACGTCGTAGGGCACTTGATCCACGGCGAGCGCACGGACTGGATGCCGCGGCTGCGCATCATTTTGGAGCAGGGCGAGGCGCGCGCGTTCGATCCTTTCGACCGCTTTGCGCAGTTTGAGGCCAGCAAGGGCAAGGCCATGGCGGAGCTGCTGGATACCTTTGCTGCGCTGCGCGCGGAAAACCTGGCGGCGCTGGAGGCGCTGCCGCTCAGCGCGCAGGATTTGGCGCGCGCGGGTACGCATCCCGAGCTGGGGCGGGTGACGCTGGGCGAGCTGCTGGCCACCTGGGTGGTGCACGACATGACGCACATCAACCAGATCAGCCGCGTCCTGGCCAAGCAGTATCGCGGCGAAGTAGGCGCGTGGCAGGCGTACCTTTCCGTTCTGAATCGGTAGAATAAGCAGACGATGAAGAAGTCCAGGGACAAAGACGGCGGCCGGCGCAGCATCACGCCGCCTGCCGCGCGCGAGACCTCGAACGCACACATCATCCATGACCTCCGCCTGGAGCGGCCGCGCTTTCGCGTGGTGGAGGCGGCGCGCGACGGCCAGGTGCGCTATGAGGTGCGCGGCGATTTGAATTCGCCTGTGCCGCCCATCCGCGAATCGAAATATCTGAAAAAAGAACAGTGCCTGGAGATTTACCGCTGGATGTTGCTCAACCGCAGGATGGAGCAGGCGCTGGAGAATCTCTACAAGCAGGGCCAGGTGGTGGGCGGGGTGTACTTCGGCTTGGGGCAGGAGGCGTGCTCCTGCGCATCCGCCTACGCGCTGAAGAAGGACGACTGGCTCGCGCCCATGATCCGCAACCAGGGGTCGCTCTTGGTGCGGGGCTTTTCCGCGCGCGACATCATGATGCAGTACATGGCCAAGGCGGGTTCGCCAACGAAAGGGCGCGATGCCTCCTCGCACTTCGGCGACATCGTGGAGCGCAACGTGTGCGCGCCCATCTCCATGCTGGGCGATTCGATTCCAGTGATGGCGGGCGTGGCGATGGGAGCGCGCATGCAGGGACGCAACATTGCCTGCATGACCTACATCGGCGATGGCGGGCAGAGCACGGGCGTGTTCCACGAAGGGCTGAACTTTGCCGCGGTGCGCAAGCTGGGGCTGGTGCTGATCGTGGAAAACAATCTATGGGCGTATTCCACGCCGGCGGAGATGCAGTCGGCGGTGGAGGACCTGGCGGTGCGCGCGCTGGGCTATGGCGTGCCGGGCGTGATTGTGGACGGCACCGACGCCTGCCAGGTGTACGACGCCGCGCATGAGGCCTGCGAACGCGCCCGCCGCGGCGAAGGACCCACGCTGATTGAAGCCAAGATGATGCGCATGAAGGGCCACGCCATCCACGACGCCGCCGGCTACGTGCCCAAGGAGGTGTTCGCCTTCTGGCAGAAGCGCGATCCCATTGCGCGCCTGGAGAAATACCTGCTGGAGAAAAAGTGGATCACGGCAGAAGAAAATAAGGCGCTGATTGAGGGCGTGGAGAAGGAACTGGAGGCCGACCGCGAGGCCGCCGTGGCCTCACCTATGCCCGAGCCGGAGACGGCGGCAGCGGACGTGTACTGCGAAGAAGGGTGTCACGAGATCAAGTTGAAGTATGGGGCGGTGAAAGCAAAGGTCGCACAGAAAGAGGACAGCAAGCCCAAAGCGACCGACGCCGCGTTGCATTTCAAATAGAGCCATCAGCAACCATGCCTGCAATCACCTATCTCGAAGCCATCCGCCAGGGACTCTGGGAGGAGATGGAGCGCGACCCGGCGGTGTTCTGCCTGGGCGAGGACATCGGCATCTACGGCGGGGCGTTCAAGGTAACCGACGGCTTTATCCATCACTTCGGGCCGGAGCGGGTGATGGATACGCCGATTGCCGAGTCGGCCATCGTGGGCGCGGCTTTTGGCGCGGCGCTCACCGGCATGCGGCCGGTGGTGGAGTTCCAGTTCATCGACTTCATCGGCTGCGCCTTCAACCAGATCACCAACACGCTGGCCAAGTCGCACTACCGCTGGGGCGCGCCGGCGCCCGTCGTGCTGCGTGGGCCGAGTGGCGGCAACGTGCACGGCGGGCCCTTCCACTCGCAGAATCCGGAGATGTATTTCGCGCACACGCCGGGGATCAAAGTGGTGGCGCCGGCCACGGCCTACGACGCCAAGGGACTGATCAAGAGCGCGGTGCGCGATAACAACCCCGTGCTCTTTCTGGAGCACAAGTATCTTTACCGGCGCATCAAGGAAGAGCTGCCCGCCGAGGAGTTCACGGTGCCGCTGGGCAAGGCGCGGGTGGCGCGCGCCGGGCGCGACCTGAGCATTGTGACCTATGCCGCCATGGTGCACGTGGCGCTGGAGGCGGCGGAGACGCTGGCCAAGGAGGGCATCGACGTGGAGGTCGTGGATTTGCGAACGCTGGTGCCGCTCGACCGCGAGGCCATTGCCGAGACCGTGCGCAAGACCAACAAGGCCATTGTGCTGCACGAGGACACCAAGACCGGCGGCCTGGCGGGCGAGATCACGGCGGTGATTCACGAAGAGTGTTTCGACGCGCTGGACGGCCCGGTGGTGCGCATCACGGCGCTGGACACTCCGGTTCCCTTCTCGCCGCCGCTCGAGGAGTTTTTCCTACCGGAAGTCGGCGACGTCGTGCGGGAGGCCAGAAAGCTGAAGGCGTACTAAGAGGAATCGCCATGGCCAAACTCAACGACAAGCTCGTACAGGAGCTTCTTCAGGGGAGGCGCGTGGCCTGCCTGGCAACGGAAAACGCCGACGGCTCCATGCACCTGACGTCGGTGTGGTACATGTTCGAGGAAGGCAGCGCGTACGTGGCCACTTTCTCGCGCGCGGTCAAGGCGCGCAACCTGCAGGCCCGGCCGAAGGCCTCGCTGATGGTGGACATCCGGGAGACCGTGGGGGCGCGCGGCGTGACCCTGATGGGAGCGGCTGAAATCCTGACCGGAGAAGCTTCGCGCCAGTGGAATGAACGCATTCACCGGCGCTACCTGAGCAAAGCGGCGCTCGCAGATCCCCGCGTGGGTCCGGTGTTCGCGCAGTGGGACGACATCACCATCAAGCTGACACCCGAGCGCGTGGTGGCCTGGGACATGCGCGAGGCCGACAAGGCGGCGTTCGGCGGAACGTTTGCCGCCAATCCCGGCTACCTGCTGCTGCTGGAGTGAAATCATGTATTACCTGCTGAAGACGGAGCCGTCGGAATATTCTTTTGCCGATCTCGCGCGCGATGGCGAGACGCTGTGGGAGGGCGTGCGCAATCCGGTGGCGCTGCGCAACCTGCGCGAGATGTCGAAGGGAGCGAAACTCATCCTTTATCACACCGGGAATGCGAAGAGCGTCGTGGGCACGGCGTCGGTGGTCTCCGTCGATGCCAGAGACCCCAAGAACCCGAAGGTGATCATCAAGGCGGGAAGGCCGGTGAAGCCGACCACGCTGGCGGAAATCAAAGCCAACAAACTCTTCAAGAAGTCGCCGCTGCTGCGCCAGGGGCGGCTTTCCGTGGTGCCGCTGACCGCGGCGCAGTACCGCTTTCTGGTGAAGTGACGCGGCGTACAGGCCGCGGGCGCTTCGGTATAATGACCGCTTGCCGGACGATCGGGTAAAAGTGATTCGGGCGTAACGAGTTTTTCTCGGAAGGATGCCATGCCAACTGACGTCATCATGCCCCAGATGGGGGAATCGATTTTCGAGGGCACCCTCACCAAGTGGCTGAAGAAGCCGGGGGACAGGGTGCAGCGCGACGAGCCGCTGTTTGAGATTTCCACCGACAAAGTGGACGCGGAGATTCCCTCGCCGACGGCAGGGGTACTGCGCGAAATCAAAGTGGAAGCGGGCAAGACGGTTCCAATTCAAACCGTTGTCGCTGTGATCGGTGGGGA
>CAYRII010000185.1:0-5796 GCA_964424245.1 uncultured Terriglobales bacterium
TGGACAAGGGTTCGATGGGCCGCTACGTGATGGTGGAGCCGGTGGAGGAACCGGCGAAGGCGTAACATTTTTCTTGCCACAGAGACACCGAGGCACAGAGGTTTTTGCTGTGCCTCTTTTCATTTTGGGGCGGTTGTTGTGGATCCTCTTTCCCAACGGCTTCAATTGTTTCGATATCCTTAACTCCCGAATTCTCGGTGCCGCTGTGTTTTCATGACTGATTTCTGATGTTCATTGACGAGGCGAAAATCCGGGTGAAGGCGGGAGACGGCGGCGACGGCTGCGTGGCCTTCCGGCGGGAGAAGTTTGTGCCCCGCGGCGGTCCTTCGGGCGGGGACGGCGGCAAGGGCGGCGACGTGGTGCTGGAATCGAGCGAGCGCCACAATACGCTGGTGCACTTCCGCTTCAATCCGGAGTACAAGGCGGGGCGCGGGCGTCACGGCGAAGGGTCCAACAAGACGGGCCGCGACGGCGGCGACGTGGTGCTGAAGGTTCCGGTGGGAACCGTGGTGGCGGATGAAGAGACGGGAGCGCGGGTCTTCGACTTTGCCCGTCCCGACGAACGGATGGTGGTGGCGCGCGGAGGGCGCGGAGGGCGTGGCAATGCGCGCTTCGCCACGTCCACCCACCAGGCGCCGCGCGAATCTGAGCCGGGTCGCAAGGGCGAGGAGCGCCACCTGCGCCTGGAGCTGAAGCTGCTGGCCGACGTGGGCCTGGTGGGCTTCCCCAACGCGGGCAAGTCCACGCTGATCTCGCGCATTTCTGCGGCGCGGCCCAAGATTGCGGATTATCCCTTTACGACGCTCGAGCCCAACCTGGGTGTGGTGGTGGTGGGCGAAGAGCCGGAAGAAGAAAGCTTTGTGGTGGCCGACATTCCCGGCCTTATCCAGGGAGCGCATACCGGTGCGGGGCTGGGCATGCAGTTCCTGCGGCACATCGAGCGCACCCGCATCCTGGCGCACCTGGTGGACGTTTCCGATGCCAGCGGGCGGCCCGATCCGGTGGAGGACTTTGGCGTCATCCTGGAAGAACTGAAGAGCTACGGCGCGGGCCTGGAGAAAAAGCCCATGCTGGTGGCGGCCACCAAGACCGATGTGGCCAACGCGGAAAAGCTGGAGCGGCTGGCGCAGCACTGCCGGCGGCGGAAACTGGAGTTCTTTCCCATTTCCGCGGTTTCGGGCGCGGGCCTTGACCGCCTGCAGTATGCTCTTGGCGAACACGTGCGGCGGTCGCGCGCGCAGGCCAAAGCGGACGAAGAGCAGGCCGCCACGGGGGAAGCATGAGCCAGACGGTGAGCGTGGGCGTAGTCGGCGATTACAACCCCTCGTTCGCTTCCCATCCGGCCACCAATCACGCGCTGGAGCGCGCCGCACGCAAGCTCGGAGTGGAGATTGAGATCGAGTGGGTGCCCACGCCACGGGTGACGGCGGAGAACGCGGAAGAGGTCCTGGACAGGTTTGACGGGCTGTGGATGGCGCCGGGCAGTCCCTACCGGAGCATGCAGGGAGCGCTGGCGGCGATACGCTTTGCGCGCGAGCGCAACCGGCCGTTTGTAGGCACCTGAGGCGGCTTCCAGCACACACTGGTCGAGTGTGCGCGCAACGTGATGGGGATCGGCGACGCGGATTCGGTGGAGCACGGCGCTGGGAGCGGCACCTGGATCATCGTGCCCGTCTCCTGCGCGCTGCCCGGGCGCGCGCCGGGCGCGCCCAAGCTTTCCGGCAGCGACGGCATCCGCCTGCTCTCCGGGTCGATGCTGGCGCGCATCTGCGGGAGCGAGGAAATCCGCGAGGAATTTTTCTGCAACTACGAAGTCAACCCCGACTTCGAAAAGCCGCTGGCCGCCGCCGGGCTGCACATCACAGGACGCGGGCCGCGGGGCGAGGTGCGCGCCGTGGAGCTGCCGCAGAACGACTTTTTCCTGGCCACGCTCTTCCAGCCGCAACTGACCTCGGAGGCCACGGGCGAGGCGCACCCCGTCCTGCTCGCCTACCTGGAAGCGGCGCAGGCGCGGCGCAGTGCCGCGGCCGACGATTGAAGCCGCATCCCGCGGGCATCCCTGCTCCGCGCTCAAGATGACAAAGACAAGTTACACTGGCACGAAGGACGGAAAAGCGGCCAGCAGATGAACATCGCCATCTTCGGCGGCACGTTTGACCCGGTGCATCGCGGCCACCTGGCGGTGGCGCGGGCGGCGGCGCGGCGTTACGCGCTCGACCAGGTGCACTTCGTGCCCTCCCACAAGCCTCCGCACCGGCAGCGCCCGCCGCTGGCGGCGTTCCATGATCGCTTTGCCATGCTGGCGCTGGCCACGGCGAGCGAGCGCAGGTTTTTTCCGTCGGCGCTGGAGGCGCAGCCCGGCGCCCGGTCGAGCGGCTTCAACTACTCCATTGACACGGTGCGCCGCATGAAGCGACAGATGAAGCGCGGCGACCGGCTGTTTTTCCTGATTGGCATGGACGCCTTCCGGGAAATCGCCACTTGGCGCAAGCCGGAGGCGCTGCTGGAGGAGTGCGACTTCATCGTGGCCAGCCGTCCCGGCTATTCGCTGCTGGACGTGCTGCAGGCGCTGCCCATCAAGATCCAGAAGGAAGTAGCGCAGCAGGCGCTGGCGGGGCTCTCTCGGAGCGGAAAGATTGCGCTGCGGGGCACCTCCATCCATCTGCTGGAGGGAGTGCGGGCGCCGATTTCAGCCACGGCGGTGCGCGCGGCGGCGCGCGAAGGGCAGCCGCTGAAGAAGCTGGTGCCGCCGGACGTGGCCGACTACATCCGCAAGACAGGGCTCTATCAGCCGCGCAGCCCGGGCATTGGGTAAAATGAAATCCTGCGCATTCGCAAGGGCTGCCGAGGACGCCGATTGACGAAGAAAAAAAACGAACTGAAGCGCCACCTCCGGGCCGCCGTCGCGGCCTGCGAATCCAAGAAAGCCGAAGACATCGCAATTCTCGAACTGGACGCCGCCACCTCCGGCGGGTTCACGGATTTCTTCCTGCTTTCGACGGGGGCCAATCCGCGGCAAGTGCAGGCCATTTCCGACGCGGTCGAGGAAAAGCTCAAGAAGATCAACCTGCGCCCCACGCACGTGGAGGGCTACCGGCAGGCGGAGTGGGTGCTGCTGGACTACGTGGACTTCGTGGTGCACGTTTTTTCCGAACGCGCACGGCGCTTTTACGATCTGGAGCGGCTGTGGAAGTCGGCGCGGAAGCACACGCCGGCGGAACTCGCGGCCGCGAAGACACGGAAGCCACGCGCGCGCAAGGCGGCCAAGCCGCGCCGCCGAACCAAGAAGGCCTGAGCCCACGTCGTGCCGCGTCCTGCGAAACCCGGATCCAAACCGCCTGCGGCCGCCGAAACCGACCCTCACGCAGCCAAAGCACTCTCCGCCTGGGTGGCCAGGGATGCCCGGTCGCTGACACTCGTGGAGCAGGTGCGCCGGGTGGCGGCCAGCCGCTCCACCGTGCTGATCCGCGGCGAAAGCGGCACGGGCAAAGACCTGCTGGCCGTGGTGATTCATTACCTGGGCGAAGGACGCCAGCAGCCGCTGGTGAAGATTGACTGCGCCGCCCTGCCGCTGGAGCTGCTGGAGAGCGAGCTGTTCGGCCACGAACGCGGCGCCTTCACCGGCGCCACACAGCAGAAGCCGGGGCGGCTGGAGCTGGCGGGCGCGGGAACGCTGGTGCTGGACGAGGTTGCGGCGCTGACTCTGCCCATGCAAGCCAAGGTGCTGCGGGCCATCGAGGAAAAGCGATTCGAGCGCCTCGGCGGCAGCCGCACGGTAACGCTTGCGGCACGCATCCTGGCGCTGACCAGCGTGGAATTGGAGCGCGCGGTGGCCCGCGGCAGCTTCCGCGAAGATCTTTTTTACCGGCTGAACGTGGTGCCGCTCTCCATCCCGCCGCTGCGCGAGCGGCGGGCGGACATCCGGCCGCTGGCGGAGCGCCTGCTGGCGCAACTGGGAGCAGCGCACAACCGCGGTCCGCTGCGGCTGGATCCCGGGGCCCTGGCGCTGCTCGAGCGGTATGACTTCCCCGGCAACGTGCGCGAGCTGCGCAACCTGCTGGAGCGCGCCGCGGTCTACGGAAGCTCGCTGGAAATCACTGCGCAGGACCTGCCGGAGCAGGTGCGCTCGGCCGCGCCCGCCGGCGGCGCAGGAAAAAAACGCACGCTCGCGGAACTGGAGCGCGAGTACATTGCCGAGGTGCTGGACTTGGCGCGCGGGCGCAAATCGCGCGCCGCGGAGATCCTGGGCATCAGCCGCAAGACGCTGCTGGAAAAGCGCAAGAAGTACGGGCTGGATTGACCGCGCTGCGGGCGTTCACCCGGGCAGCAGTTTTTCCCTTTTGGCCTGTTCCAGCGGGCCCAGCGTGCGGATGTAGACGTCCACCGTCTCCAGGTCGGCCACTTTCAGCCTGCGGCCGGTGAGTTCACGCAGCTCGTCGAGGGCGGTTTCCAGCTCGATGGCTTGCAGGGAGTCGTAGAGGGACTCGTCGAGGGTAGCGCCGTCCCAAAGATGGTCAGCGGGGCGAAGCAGCCCGGCGGGAATGCCGGTGGCGCGCTCCAGGTCGCGGAGGAGGAGCAGGACAACTTCGCGAGCGAGGCCGGAATCGGCGTAATACGATTGAAAAAAGTCTTCGGGCGCCAGGCGTGGGCGCTGCGCCACGCGGCGCTGCTTGAGGCGCCGCCCCATCCAGGGAACGAACCACACCCCGGCGGCGACGAGCGCAGTCACGAGAACGATCAGCAGCAACAGGCGCACGGCAATCTCCCCGTACAGCGGGACCGCGAACGGATGCGGGCGCGGCCAGCAACGCAATCTCTATATTCTATCCAAAGCCGTCGGTTTCGCCCCGAGGAAGCGGCTGGGTTCTGTTTTTGCCGCCTAACTGGTACCTTGAAAGACCTGTGAAACTGCACATTGCCTGGATCGGCAAGACCAAAGAAAGCTCCATCCGCGCGCTGACCGGAGAATATTTGAAGCGGCTGGGGCGCTACACGCCCACCGAAGCGCACGAGCTGGCTGACGAAGCCGCCTTGTTGAAGTTGGTGGAGCGCGCCGCCAAGCGCACGCGTCCCACGTTGGTGATGCTGGACCAGCGCGGGCGGCAGTTCACCTCGGAGGAGTTCGCCGAGCTCTTGCGCGAGCAGCAGCAGCGCGGCGCGCAGAACCTGATTTTCGCCATCGGCCCGGCCGACGGCTTTACCCAGGAAGCGCGCCACGGGGCGGACCTGGTGATCGCGTTCGGCAAGATCACGCTCTCCCACGAGCTGGCGCGCGTGGTGCTGCTGGAGCAGCTCTACCGGGGATTTACAATCCTCCACGGGCACCCGTACCACGCGGGACACTGAACCCATGGCTGACATTCGGCGCGGGCTGATTATCGTGAACACCGGTCCCGGCAAGGGCAAGACGACGGCGGCCATGGGCACCGCCTTGCGCGCCGTGGGCCAGGGCCTGAAGGTGCTGATGCTGCAGTTTCTCAAGGGCTCGTGGCATTACGGCGAGCTGGATGCGGTCAAGTCGTTTGGCGCGAACTTTGTGATGAAGCAGATGGGCCGCGGCTTTGTAAAGGTGGGCGGAGAGAAGCCCGACCCGGCGGACGTGCGCCTGGTGGAAGAGGCCTGGGCGGAAGCCGAGCAGGCCATTCTCTCCGGCGAATGGGACCTGGTGGTGCTCGACGAGATCAACTACGCCATTAGCTACGGCATGCTGGACGCGGCACGGGTGGCGGAGACGCTGAAGAAGAAGCCGGAGATGGTGCACGTGATCTTGACGGGGCGCAACGCGCATCCGACAAT
>CAYRII010000186.1:0-5781 GCA_964424245.1 uncultured Terriglobales bacterium
CGTTTGCGCTCCGCTTCCTGTTTTTCCTTTTGCAGGCGGAAGCTCATGGCCAGCGACTCCTGCTCGGCCTGCTGCTTGGTTTCGATGGAAGCCTTCAGCGCCAGCGGCAACTGAATGTCGCGCAGCAGGACGTTTTCCACCACCACGCCGCGCTTGTTCATTTCAATCTCCAGCTCCTTGCGGATCTGCTGCGCCACTTCCTCGCGCGCGCTGCTGTAGAGCGCGTTGGCCGAGTGCGCCGCCGTGATGGAGCGGATGCTCGAGCGCAGCGAGGGCTCAATCACCACGCTCATGTAATTGGGCCCGATCTTCTGGAAGACGTCGGCGGCCCTGTCCGCCTGCAGGCGGAACAGGAGCGAAGTGTCTAGGTTGACGATCAGGCCTTCGCTCGATGGCACGCTGGCCGCTTCCTTCATCTCCTGCGTGCGCACCGACATGGGGTGGTTCACCTTGAACGGATTCACCAGGTGGATGCCTTCCGGCAGCACATCGCCGGTTACGCGGCCGAACAGCGTCAGCACGCCCACGTGTCCCGCCGGCACCTGCGCCACCGACGACCACAGCAAGATCATCACGAACAACGCCGCCAACCCTGCCCCCAGCAGGCGGAAAATGGCTCCACCACCTACGTTTACCACTTGCTCCGGATCGAAATCGTATCTTGGCATTTTTTGTCCTCCTGCAGCGATTGTATGCGCCGCGTCGCTCGAAACTTTGCCATTCCGGCGGACAAATCCGGGTTCTCTTGCCCGGTTTGCGGTGCAACTGCTTTGGCTCGTTCTCTGCCGCAACTTCCTGTTTTTGCTGCCCTTGGCGCTGAACCGCCGTTTTTCTGCAGCCAGTATTCATGCGGTTTTTCCCCTGTTTTTCACAATCGAAAATCACGAAAAACCGCGCCTGGAGCGGCTTTTCATGAGGTGCTGGCGCGCAGATGCACTATTTTCGCGGCCTACCCCTGTGGACGGTCTGCAAGTAGCTGATAACACAAAGGATAGAATGGGCCGATTTTGCTTGACGGAAAATTTGAAGAGCGTAAAAGGGTAATCGTTCTTTGACAGTTTCCTAAGTTTTCCCGGTTGGTGGTGAGTCCGGGGCTCAAGCCAGGTCACCGACGCCGCTTTCGAGGCGGCAAAACGGAGGGCGGGTGAGGGTCTAAAGCAAGCCGCTGGTTGAGGAGAACGGGAGATATCGTCGAAGGCAAGATAGAGTCCCGAGGCGTTGATCGGTTTACCCGGTTGGCGGTGAGCCCGGAGCCCGAGCTTCAGGGGAAACCCTGAGTAAAGATCGCGCGGCGCAACCCGCAAGGAAGCGTTCGCAGCAGGTCGGCAAGGGTCGAACGCGAGCTACTGGCCGAGGTGAACAGGGTTGACATAACCTCGGGACTCTTAATTTTTTGCCCCACCTTTTTTGTTGGTTGTCCTTCCCCCGCTATAATGCCCGCCCTGCGATGATGCTCAGAACCGACCGTGACCGCCGCGCATTTCTCGCCCTGTGCTCCTCCCTGGGCTTGACCTCCACGCTTTTCCCCGGCGTGCTTTGGGGGATGATGGCAGAGAAGCCCAGCGTAACGCCCGAGATGATCTCCACGGCCGCCACCCTGGCGGGAGTGAACATTCCCGACGAGCACCGCGAGTTGATGCTCAAAGGGCTGGGCGAACAGTTGGGCCAGTTCGAGGCCCTCCACCAGCTCGAGATCCCCAACACGGTGGCGCCCGCGCTGCTCTTCGACCCGGTGCTGCCCGGCATGGAGTTTGCCCGGGAGAAAAAAGCGGCGCGCCTGAGCCCGGCCAAGCCGCGCGCAGTTCCGCAAAATCTCGAAGACGTTGCCTTCTGGAGCGTGCGCGACCTGGCCGAGCTCGTGCGCCAGCGCCGCGTCTCATCCACCGCATTGACGGAGATGTACCTGGAGCGTCTGAAGCGCTACGACCCGCTGCTCAAGTTCGTCATCACGCTGACGGAAGAGCGCGCCCGGGTGCAGGCTCGCGCAGCCGACCGCGAAATCGCCGCAGGACGCTATCGCGGCCCGCTCCACGGGCTGCCCTGGGGCGCCAAGGACCTGCTCGCCGTCAAGGGCTATCCCACCACCTGGGGCGCGGGGGGATTCGAGACCCAGGCGATCGAGGAGGATGCCGAAGTGGTCCGGCGCCTCGATGCCGCAGGCGCTGTCCTCATCGCCAAGCTCACGCTGGGTGCGCTTGCCCTGGGCGACAAGTGGTTTGGCGGCATGACGCGCAATCCCTGGAAGCCGGAGCAGGGCTCCAGCGGCTCCTCGGCGGGCTCAGCCTCAGCCATCGCCGCGGGCTGTGTTGCTTTTGCCATCGGCTCGGAAACGCTGGGATCCATCTCTTCGCCTTCCACGCGCTGTGGCGCCACCGGCCTGCGCCCCACCTTCGGGCGTGTGCCCCGCACCGGGGCCATGGCGCTCTCCTGGAGCATGGACAAGCTGGGCCCGCTCTGCCGCGCGGTGGAGGACTGCGCCCTGGTGCTGGATGCGATCTCCGGTCCCGATGGCCGCGACCGCACGGTGCGCGACCTGCCTTTGAACTGGGACGCCGGCGTCCATCCGCGCAGCCTGCGCGTGGGTTATCTGCAGTCCGAGTTCGAGCGTGAATCCGAAGCCGACGCCACGCCGGAGCAGAAGGCTCGCCGCCAGGAACAGATGCAAATGGACCAGGCAGCGCTCGAGGTCCTCGGCCGTGAGGGCGTAAACCTGCTTCCGGCTCTGCTTCCCAAGCTGCCCTTCCGCGCCATGCGCTTGGCGCTGGACGCGGAAGCCGCCGCCGCCTTTGACCAGCTCACGCGCAGCGGGCGCGACAAGCTGCTGACCGGCCAGACGGAGAATGACTGGCCCAACTTCTTCCGCGTGGCGCGATTCATTCCCGCCGTGGAATATGTCAACGCCAATCGCGCCCGCACCCTGGCCATGGAAGCCATGGCCGCTCTCTTCCGCGACTTCGACGTGCTCGTGGCACCCACTTCCGCGCCGCAGCTCATCGCCACCAACCTCACCGGACATCCCGCCGTGATCTTGCCCAACGGCTTTCGCCAGGATGGCACGCCCGCCAGTCTCACTTTCCTCGGCAACCTTTACGGGGAGGCGGCGATGCTGGCCGTGGCGCGCGCCTACCAGGAGGCCACGGAGTGGCATCGCAAACGCCCGGACCTGGATGGCGAGTTGAAGAAGTTGGGAGAGAAGAAGGATTCCTAGCCGGCAGCTTCCCCGCGCCGGTACTCAATGTACTTGGCGGTCTCGTCGGCCACGGCGCGGCCGCAGATTTGCTCCACCACGTAGAAAGCCATGTCCATGCCGCTGGCCACGCCGGCGGAGGTGATCACGCCATCGTCCACCACGCGTCGCTCGCGCTCCACGTGCAGGTCCTCGCCCAGCGTGGCCAGCAGGTCCAGCGCGCCCCAGTGCGTGGTGGCGCGGCGTCCGGAAAGCAGCCCGGCGCGCGCCAGCAGCAAAGAGCCCGTGCACACCGAGGTCACGCGCCGCGCCTTTGTGGCCCGGCGCTGGATCCAGTTGAGCGTCTTGCTGTCTTCCAGCAGGCGCCGCGTGCCCAAGCCTCCCGGCACCACCAGCACGTCGATGTGGGGCGCGTCGGAGTAGCTGAAGTCGGGAATCACGGTGAGGCCGCCGGTGGCGCGGATGGCCACGCGCAGGCTGGCCACGGTGAAGACGTAGAAGGGAGCGCTTTCCTCCGAGCGCCGCGATTCGATGCCGGGCTCGGTGCGCGTGCGCGAGAACACCTCGAACGGCCCGGCGAAGTCCAGCACCTCGACATCATCGAAAATCAGGATGCCGACGTTGAGCTTTTCCACCGGGCCATTCTCTCATTCCACTGGCTTCGAGAGCGGCTATTCCTTCTTCTCGTAGTTCTGCCACTCCGCCCGCGTCATGGACTTGTGGCCCACCGCCTGCGCGATGGACATCTTGCCGTTGGGCAGGTTGCCGTTGAAGTAGAAGTGGTAGATCAGGCCGTCGGTGGTGGAGACCAGGTCGGCCACTTCTTTGGCCTTGTCGTCGGGCAGGTCGTGCACCTTGACGCGCCCGCCGGCAATTTCGACGGCGTGGTCGTGCCAGTTGCGGTTCCACGTGCGCAGCGGCACGCCCGTGCGCGTCATCTTCTTGGCGTAGATCCACTCCACCTGTGACAACATGGCGTTGCCTTCCGTGGATTCGTAAATCAGGCAGACGATCACGGGATCGCCCGCATAGACCTTGCAGTAGTGGTGGTAGGGGCCGTGCTCCACGCCATCCACCAGGTGCGGCGCGGTGACGTGCACGTCGTACCCGGTCGAGGGCCTGGGCGCAGCGGCCGGCGCCTGATGATGGTCGGGCGCAGCAGCGGCGGCGATGACGGGTTGGGGAACGATGTAGTTGGACCCGGCCACCAGGCCGAGCACGAAGGTGCACAGAAACAGGGCCACCAGCAACAGGGTGCGCTTCATGGGGTGCCTCCGAGATGAGTTAACTATAGTTAACTAGAAATACTAAACCATGATTACCTATCTGCGTCAAGTCGCCTCCCTGGCAGGGGCGGCGCGGGGCGAGAGATTAGCGGAAGGGCTACTACTGCGTCAACTAGTCTGGGGGCCTGTGCCTACTAGTCCGCTACACACTCAGAAGTCCGATGTCCGGAAAACAGGGATTGTGTGACGTCAATCTCGTTCTCAACCATGTCTTCCGCTACCCGGCTCTCTAAGATAATGGGGGTGCCGTCTGGAACCAGACTCCAGACCTTCTTGAATGCCAACAAGGTCCCGACAGACAGGGGGTCGTGCTTGCTTTGTGTGTTCACTTCACTGACGTGAAGTTGTCTAATTCGTGGCTCAAAGCGGATCAACATCATGCTGGCCTCTGTCATCGTTGGATCAACCTGATGGGCGTGGCCGATGTCGAAGCAGAATGTCGCGCGCGGTAACCTCGCGAACACATATTCCAACTCAATTGCTGTGCGACCAATCGCTTTGCGTTTGTCCATGTTTTCAATCAGAAGCTGGTCGTCAAACTCCGCCCAGCTTCGAAAATCGGTGATTATCTCAGGATGAACAATGACGCCCCAACCCTTTTGCACAACGACGCGCAGCAAACGCAACACGTCTTGCTCTGAGCCTTCGGCCAACTTGCTCGGCGCGTGGAACGAAACATAATCGAATTCCGAAAGATCCAAATCTCCCAAAGCGGCCACCAGCGGCGCCAATTCCTCTTGCCGGAGGGCGGATAGTTCAACAGCTCTCACGCCCTTTCTCCTGAGTATCCCGAGTGCCCTGTGAAAGTCTCCCAAAGCTAGAGCGCCCGTTGAAAAGCCTATGAGGGCCATTAGAAAACTCCGTACGTCTCCGTAAGTTCTTTCAGTTGCTTACTTTCAAAGAAAAATAGCGTCAGCGCCTTCTGAAAGTCATCACTCACGTGTCTTACCCGGTCGAAGGTCGCATCGCTTCTCGAACCATCCGCCCGGAGATCTTCCAGGTGGCTTCGCACCTGATCATCATCAAGCAAGGCCAAAAACCTGTCATATGCGGCGAAAAGGCTCGCCGCATTGTTTAGGTCGATTCCAAACTTCAACACGAAGTCGGCGATCACTTCTAGTGGAGTGAGTCTAACATGTCGCTCTAAGTGACTGACGAGTACCAGCCGAGGTTCCTTGGGGCCAGCAGTCTGGGCACGCAGGCCAGGGTCTAGATTGGCGCCAAAGCAGATGAGGAGCCCCGAAACAAAAATCAGCTTTCGTGAAAGGCGCAGCTTTGCATTGCGCACACCCCATCCTTTTCCCTGGC
>CAYRII010000187.1:0-5776 GCA_964424245.1 uncultured Terriglobales bacterium
TCTCGCCCGGCCACACCCTGAGTGCCATCGCCCGCCTGTACGGCACCACCAGCGGAGCCATCGCCGAGGTCAACCAGCTGGAGGGCGATCAGCTTCTGGTCGACGCCCGGCTGGTCATCCCGGTTACCCCGCGCTCCAGTACGCTGGCGTATGCCAAGAGACCCACCTACTACAAGGTGCGCCGCGGCGATACCGTGTACTCCGTGGCCAATGATTTCGGCGTGCCCGCGGAGAAAATCCGCAGTTGGAACCGCATCAAGGGTGACGCGCTCAAGCGTGGCCGCACCCTGCGCATTCATCGCCCCGTGGCGGCCCTCCAGGAATCCAGAAGCAGCGCCCGCAAGGGAACTAAGTCTCCTGCTTCCAGCAAATTGAAGGCGGCCGGCGAGAACGGGAAAGAGATCTACACGGTGCAGCCCGGCGACACGCTTTACGCCATCGCCCTCACCTACAACACCACCGTCTCCGCCCTGCGGCGTGACAACGGGCTTACCTCCTCCAAGCTCATGCCCGGAGACACCCTGGTCATCAACTCCGGGCGCTGACTCCCCCGGTTCTGGTGTTGACACACCTGCGCCTGTTGCTATAATCCGCGCCTGTTCTCATGGAAACGCGGGATGCGCTGCTGCGGCCGCGCCGCAGCGGTTTGCCGGCCTGCGACCGGCTTCTGGGCCAGGAGGAAATCATGAGCTTCGATGACCATATTCTCTTCGGACGCAGCGACGACGACGACGAGCTCGACGACTTTGGAGAACCCGGCTACGGCGACTCTCTGGAAGACGAATACGAGGAAGAGGAAGAGGAGGAGATGGGGGAAGGAGACGCCTCCGGTCCGGCTGAGTCCGGTCGCATCTCCTTTGGCATCGGCGGAGGCCCGGTGACCGCCGAGAAGCCGGCCGCCGGGAGCGTCCCCGCTGTGTCCGCTCGCGTCGCCAAAGCGGCCAGGCCGAAGAAGGCCGGCAAAAAGAAAAAGGCCGCGGCCAAAAAGAAGGCCAAGAAGTCGGGAAAATCCAAAAAAGCCAAGAAGACCAAGAAGGCCAGGAAATCGAAGATGTCAAAGAAGGCAAGGAAGGCCGCCAAGAAGGCCGCCAAGAAAAAGAAAAAGAAAGAGAAGAAGAAAAAGCGGAAGAAGAAACACTAAGAGTTCAGCTCCAACCGCGCTCTCCGGGCGCGGTTCTCCCCTTGCCGCGGCGCTCTGCCGCGGCTTTTCCGCTGGGCGCGCCTCAGGCTTCGATGGACACGTGGCACACACGGCCCACGATCAGGTCGGCCGCCGTCTGGCCTTCTTCCAGGGGAAGCACGGACACCGGGTACGACTGGTTGTGCGGGCGCAGCACCAGCGTGCCGTCCGCCAGTTCCACGTACTTGATGGTGCAGCCCCCGTCCTTCTTCACCGCGTACATGTTGGGCTCGTCCTTGCGGTAGGGCGCCAGCGAGTTGTAGTGCCGGTCAATGAGCACCGTTGACCCGGGCAACAGCCGCGGGTACATGCTCATGCCCTCGCGCGCATCCACCTTCACCATCACAAAACGCCGCCAGTCGTCGCGCACCGTTTCCATCGCCGGCCGCAGCCGCCGCAGAAAGTCCTTCTTGAATTTCAGGATCTCCTGCACGTTCTCGCTGGTCACCAGCGGCTCGCCCGCGGCCACCGTTCCCTCCACCAGCAGGACGTTCTCGAAGTCGTCTTCGGAAGGCGGCAGGATGCTGGCCCGCTTGTTGACCTCCTCCGGATCCAGCAGGTCCAGCACCGAAAGGTGCTGCACCTGCAGCACCTTGTCCATGCCTCCCAAGCTCAACGACCGCTTGCGATTGAGAAAGTTGGAAATGTGCGCCTGCTGGTAGCCGGTCAGCCGGGCCAGCTTCAGCCCCGTCAGTTCGCCCGCCTCGATCCGTTTCAGCATCGCCTTGCGTAGGTTTTCCTGCAGTGCTCGGAATTTCATGCTTCTTCTTATAGCAGACTGTTATTTTCTTTGCAAGTGCATTGACGCAAAGGAAATAAAGTTCTTGACATGGAGCACAAATGGCTATATGCTTGCCTTTTGCTATAGCTAGAAAGTTCCTGCCCCATGCCCCCAAAGACTGAATCGCTCGACGTTCCCGGGGAAGAGCGCAGCTTCCTCGAGTTCCGCCGCAAGGTGCGTGAAGCCGAGTTGCTCTCCGCCGCCATGGAGCGGCTGCTCCTGGCCCTGCGCTTCAGCGGGCGCCTCAGCATCGTGGTGCACAACGGCCGTGTGCTCAAGTCCGGCTACGAGGAAGGTTACTTCACGCGCCGGAAGGATGTCCGCATGATTCCCTGAGAACTGAGAGTCAGGAGCTGAAAACTAGATAGTCCACGCAGGTCGTCGTAACACAAACGAGCCCTGCGCCGGTCCCAGCCGCCCACCGCGGCGGCGGGAATTCCGGCGCGGGGCTTCTTGCTTGGCGCGCCCCCCGCGGCGCGCCCCTCCAGGAGGAGCCCATGCCGTTTGAATCCGCACCCCAGGCCCAAATTCTCGAAGCCAAGTACTGCGAAGGATGCGGCGCCATTCGCCTGCGCCCGGCCGCCACTTCGCTGCAATACTGCCGCCGCTGCGCCCAACGCCTCGGCGAGCTGCCCTCGTCTGCGCCCGCCGCCCCGCGGCAGGAAGGGAGGCGGCCATGAGCCCGCGCCACCTCCCTCCCTCCCGCCGCCGCGGCTTTCGCTGTCCCCCCGCCGAGCTCCGACTCTACCGCGCCCACACCATCGGCCTGCTGCAGCGCTACTTCCGCATGTCCATCGAGCTGGGCCGCCTGCCCTCCCTCATCGGCCGCGAATTCTTTCGCTGCCGCTTCTCCGCGCTGCGCGCTCCCGCCTTCGAGGATGCCGTCATCTTCGTGCACGACGTGGATCGCTGCCTGGAGCGCCTGGACGCCTTTGCCCAAAAGCTCGTCGCCCGCGTCGTGTTCCAGGAGTACACCTGCGAAGACGCGGCCCCGCTTCTGGGTTGCGCGCGGATCACCGTGGTCCGCCGCTATCCTGAGATCCTGGACGAGATCAGCGACCAATTCTTGCGCCTGGAAATCATGCCGCCCTTGGCCTGTCACCGTCCCGACGACACCGCGGCGGAATCTTGTCAAGAGCCAAAAAGTGTCACTTTCCCGGTAAGTTCCACATCACAAGGGAAATAAAAATTTGCTATAGGTGATACTTTTACCCCTTGCAGTGTGCTATTCTAAACTTAAGAGTGGAAGAAAAGGAAAACGGAGGCCGCACCTCAGGGTGCGGCAAGTTTTTTTATGAGCACTTCCGCAAGAGGAAAACGAAAGCCGCACCGGCCGGCAGCTGCGGCCGCCAGCCGCCGCTCCGCGCCCCATTCGGCGCCCGCGCCGCCGGCCCCGCCCCTGACGGCGGAAGAATCCGTCCGCCAGGCCGCTGACGCCATCATCCGCGCGCTGCCGCAGATCGTGAATGCTGTCATCACGCAAGCCAGCAAGGGCAGCTACATGCACGCCCGCTTTCTGTGTGAATTCGCCGGGCTCTCCGCCGCCGCTCTCTCCAACGATGGCGGCGACGGCCAGCCTTCGCTCGCTTGTCTGCTTCTCGAGCGATTGGAACTGGAGCCGCCCGCGCCCACCGCTCCCGTCGCCGGCGAAGCCTAGGGTAGAATACGGCCACCACTTTTGCGGGCGGCGCCTTGCAGCCGCCGGATTCGAGCCGGCTTCATGGACCTCACCTGGGTCACCGACCGCATCGCGGTCGGCGGCGCCATCTGGAACGAGCGCAACATGATGGAAGTCGTCCGCGCCGGAGTCACCCACATCATCGACATGCAGATTGAGTTCGACGACACCCTCCTCGCCGAGCCCTGCGGCGTGCGCGTGCTCTGGAACCCGGTGGACGACGACTTCCAGCCCAAGCCTCCGCAGGTGTTTCAGCGCGGCGTGGAGTTCGCCCTGGCCGCGCTCGAAGACCCGGAGGCCCGCGTGTTCATCCATTGTGCTGCCGGCATCCACCGCGCGCCCATGATGGTGCTCGCCTTGCTGCGCGCCCTGGGTTGGGAATTGCAGGATGCCATGGAGCTCATCGAAGCGCGCCGCCCCGTGGTCGACTTCGCCGACGTCTACGTCAATAGCGTCGAGAACTTCATGCGCGCCTACGCCCCCGCGGAAAAGTAACTCCGCGGCCGTTTCCGCAGATTTCTTCCGTTCCATCCGCTGGTAATCGCCGGTCGCCTCCTGGAGAGGCGCCGCGCGCAAGCTTTGAGTCCCGGGCCCCGACAACCGAGAACTCCCAACATGAAACCTCTCGTTCACTGCCTGATCTTCGCGGCGCTGGCCACGGGTGTGGCCGGCGCTCTGCCGCCGCAGTCCGTCCCCGTGCTCACCTCCATCGCTGATGTTGTCTATCGCGCGGATGGCACCCCCGCCAGCGGCACCTTGCTCATCACCTGGCCTGCCTTCGAAACCGCAGAGGCCGTGAGCAACAAGGACATCGTGGACGAAGGCAAGTTCCGCGAAGGCCTGGGCAAGATCATTGACGGCGTGGTGCAGTGCCTGAACGCCAGCGCCTGGGCGAAAGCAAAGTAGCGCGACCTCGTTCCGCCGGGCTGCAGGAAAAACGGCGGGCACTCGGCCCGCCGTCGCTCAGCAAAACAGCCTGTCCTACAGCAGCTCTTCGTTCCACTGCTCCAGGTACTGTTTCACCTGCGCCATGAACTGGTCGGCCACCGCGCCGTCAATCACGCGGTGATCGTAGCCCAGCACCAGGTGCGCGACGCTGCGGATGGCAATCGAGTCCGTGCCTTCGCCGTCGGTCACCACCACCGGCGCCTTGAAGATGCCGCCCACGCCCAGGATGGCGGTGTTGGGCTGGTTGATGATGGGCAGCCCGAAGAGCGCGCCGAACTGGCCCGGGTTGGTGATGGTAAACGTCGAGCCCTGCACTTCGTCCGGCGTCAGCTTCTTCGCGCGCGCGCGCTCGCCCACGTCCGTGATGGCGCGCTGCAGGCCCAGGAAGTTGCGCTCCTCGGCGTGCTTCACCACCGGCACAATCAGCCCCCAATCCAGCGCCACCGCAATGCCCAGGTTGATTTCGCGCTTGTAGTGAAGGTTGTCGCCCTCGACCGACGAGTTGATGATGGGCCAGTCGCGGATGGCGTTGATCACCGCGCGCGCGAAGAAGGGCATGTAGGTCAGCTTGGCGCCGGTGCTCTCCTGGAAGCTGCGCTTTTCCTTTTCCCGCAGGCGCACAATGCGCGTCAGGTCCACTTCGTAGGCGCAGTGCACGTGCGCGCTGGTGCGCCGCGATTCGATCATGTGCTCCGCAATGCGCTTGCGCATCGCCGACATAGGCACAATCTCGCCCGGCTTCCCTGCGCCCACGGCAGCCGCGCGCTGGGGCTGCGCCGCCGGCCGCGCTGCCGGAGCCGCCGCCGCGCCGCCGCCTTCGATGAAGTTCAGAATGTCGCTCTTGGTGATGCGCCCTTCCAGGCCCGTTCCCGGTACCTGGCGCAAGTCCAGGTTGTGTTCGGCGGCAATCTTGCGCACCAGCGGCGAGGAGCGGATGCGCTCCGCCTCCGCCGCTCGCGCTGCCGGCGCCATCTCCACCACCGGAGCGCGCTTGGCCGGCTCCGCGGGTTTCGCAGCCGCCTTCGCCGGCGCCTCCGCTTTCGCCGGCTTTTTCTCCGGCTCCGCCTTGGCGGGTGCGGGCGATGCCGCGGCAGCCCCGGCGCCATCGGCGTCAATCAGCGCCACCACGGTGTTTACCTGCACGGTGGCGCCCTCTTGCACCTTAATCTCCGTCAGCACACCCGAAGCC
>CAYRII010000188.1:0-5730 GCA_964424245.1 uncultured Terriglobales bacterium
CCCCCAGAATCATCCAGGCCGCGGTGGAACACAGGAAAATGAAAGCGATAGCGAATATGCGCTTGGTCATGGTTCGAAGCTCCTGGCGGAAATGGGATAGAGTGGAGATGTGACTTTACCACATAAAGTTGCACGCCGCATCGCGGAGCCAGCCGACGCGCAGGTCATAGGCTCAGGTCAGGGGCTCAGCTATGGGCGGGGGCTGGACGCAGCGGACGGCGGACAGGCGCAGGCTGGCGAGCGTCCGTCTGGCGAACCTGGACCGTAGAGGGCAGCATCTCTGAGAGCACTTCCAGATACCTTTCCAGTGCCGCGCGGCCGCGCGTCGTCAGGCGATAGCTGGTGCGCGGGCGACGGCCCTCGAAACGCTTGCTGCAATGCAGATAGCCGGATTCCTCCAGCCGCCGCGCCTGCACGCTCAGGTTGCCGTCCGTGGTCTGCAGCAGGTCGCGAAGCTCGGTGAATCCCAGGGTGTCGTGCACAGCCAGCGTGCACACGATGCCCAGGCGCAGGCGTTCGTGGATCAGCGGATCGAGCTCGCTCGGAGTGGGCGGATTCTTGCCCCGGTTCTTAGCCATCGTGCCTCCAGGCGATGTACGCGCCAAACGCGATGTGCAGCCAGCCAAAACCCGCGCCCAGAAGCGCCAGTCCGGCCCCAGCCGGCGCCAGCACGCCTGCCAGGGACAGGATCAGAAACGAAATCCCCATCCAGCGCACGGGCGACACGGAAAAAACTCCCGCGCATGTTACCGCCACGCCGTAGCAACCCAGCCACACCGCCGGAATCAAGTCCAGGTAGTGCAATCGCAGCGCCGCCAAGGTGAGCACGCCTCCCAGCACCATCGCCGAGCCGTAGCTCCACAACGCCCTGCGCAAGACAGGAGACCACAAGACCTGGCCGGCCCGCCGGGCCTTCCTTTCCATGCTCCACGCGCCGGTCGCCAGGGCCAGTAACAGCACGACTCCCCAGATGGCCAGCGCCGCCTCCCGTGTGCCCGCCGGATCCCAGGGCGCTCCGGTCCAGTAGTGGTTGGCAGCCACCGCCCCCAGCGCCAGGAATCCCACCGCCATCAATCCCCGTCCCGAGATGCTGCTCAGCCGGCCCGCCTCGTCCAGCGTGCGGCGAATGTACTGCAGGTCGTCTTGTGCGCGGCTGAAGGAGGGCGCGTCGTTCATTGGGCTCCGGCTGACTCAAACTGTTACAGCATGCAGCCGGCGAACGTGTGTGTCAAGTACTTTCTGCCATAAAGCTGTAACCTTTTCCAGCGGCCCGCCGGAACCATTCTTCCCACGTCCATGCTGCCCGTCTTGCGAGGTATAATTCCTCTTCCTATGCTGCGCTACTCCATCGTCGTCCCCTTCCACAACGAACAGGAAAACGTCACCGTGCTCTACGACCGCCTAAAGGCGGTCATGGAAGCGTGCGGCGAACCGTTCGAGCTGGTCTTCGTGGACGACGGCAGCCACGACTCCACGTTCCACCTGCTGCGCGAGATTTCCGCCGTGGACAGCCGCGTGGTGGTCGTCAAGCTGCGGCGCAACTTCGGCCAGACTTCCGCCCTGGCGGCGGGTTTTGACCACGCGCGCGGCGAGTTCGTCCTCGCCATGGACGGCGACCTGCAGCACGAACCCGAAGACATCCCGCCCTTTCTGGAAAAAATCAACGCGGGATACGACATCGTCAGCGGCTGGCGCAAAGAGCGCGTGGACAATTTCTGGCTGCGCCGCCTCCCCTCGCGCGTGGCCAACTGGCTGATGGCCCGCCTGAGCGGGGTGGACATTCACGACTTCGGCACCACCTTCAAGGCCTATCGCCGGGAGCTTCTGCACCAGGTCCCGCTCTACGGCGAACTGCACCGCTTTATTCCCGCGCTGGCTTCCTGGCACGGCGCCTCGATTTGCGAGGTCCCCATCCGCAACGTCAACCGCCGGCATGGCGACTCACACTACGGGCTTTCGCGCACCTTCCGCGTTTTCTTCGACCTCATCACCATCCGCTTTCTTCTGCGCTATCTCTCGCGCCCGCTGCACTTCTTCGGCACGCTGGGCATGGCGGGACTGCTGGGTGGTGGCGGCGTAGGCCTGTGGCTGATCGCGAAAAAAGTCATGGATCCCCAGTGGGACGTGATTCAGGCGCACGGGCCGCTGCTGATCTTTTCCGCTGTGTTGATTCTGGCCGGAGTGCAGATGCTGGCGCTCGGCCTGCTGGGTGAGATGCAGGTGCGCCACTACCACGAGCCCGCGCGGCGCGCTCCCTACTCCGTGGAACGCGTCCTGCGCGCTCCTTCGAGCGAGCAATCTACGATCGCGGAATGACCCCGGCGCGCGCGGGATCGGCGGCCGCCTGGCTTTCCTGCTGATACCACGCCACGGTCCGTTGCAGGCCCTCTTCGAACCCCACTGATACCCGGTACCCCATGGCACTCTGCGCCCGGCTGATGTCGGCCAGAGAATGCTTAATGTCCCCGGCGCGCTCTTCCGCGTGCTCCGCCTCGCCCGCGTAGCCGGTAAGCTGCCGCAGAGTCGCAAACATTTGGTTCAGCGTGATGCGATTTCCCGTGGCGATGTTAAAGGCGCGGCCCGCCACCGCCTCGGCCGGCGCCTGAGCGGCCAGCAGGTTGGCGTCCACTACGTTTTCCACGTACGTGAAGTCGCGGCTCTGCTCGCCGTCGCCAAAGATCGTTGGTCGCTCCCCGCGCAGCATCAGGGTGATGAACTTGGCCAGCACGCCCGAGTACGGAGAATCCGCGGCCTGCCGCGGGCCGAACACGTTGAAGTAGCGCAAAGTGACCGTCTCCATCCCGTACACGCGATGGAAGGATTGCAGGTACAACTCGCCCGCCAGCTTGGAGACGGCATAGGGCGAGATCGGTTGTGGCGTCATCTCTTCGTGCTTGGGCAGGGTGGGAGTATCGCCGTACACCGAGGAGGAGCCCGCATAAAGCACGCGCCGCACTCCCGCCTCCCTCGCCGCCACCAGCAGGTTCAACGTTCCATCCACGTTCGAGCGGTTGCTCGTGACCGGATCGGCGACAGACCGGGGAACGGAGGGTATCGCCGCCTGGTGCAGCACGTATTCCACGCCGCGGCAGGCCGCGCTGGTCGCCGCCTGGTCCAGAAGGTCGGCCTCGCGGAAGTCCATGCGGTCGAGCAATGGAGCGAGGTTTTCGCTCCGTCCGGTGGAGAGATTATCCAGCCCGCGCACTTGGTGGCCGCGCTCCAGCAGGCCTCGGGCCAATGCCGAGCCGATGAAACCCGCTGCTCCGGTTACAAGATAAACGGACACGCCCATCAACATATCACGGCCGCCCATGCCTCCACGCCGCTGCTTTCGTTCGGTCCACATGGAGGCACGCGTTATAATGCCCCTCTTGTCTCTCGTGCCGCGCACCGTACAATCCGAGCTGCGCCTCGCCCGGCGCATGGCGCGCCTGGGCACCGAAACCGCGTTCGAGGTTTTGGTGAGGGCGCGCGCCCTGGAGGCCCAGGGGAAAGACGTCATCCACCTGGAAATCGGCGAGCCGGATTTCGACACCCCGGCCAACGTCGTCGAAAGCGCCATTGACGCCCTCGAGAACGGCTGGACCCATTACGGCCCGTCGGCCGGCCTTCCCAAATTGCGCGACGCCATCGCCCAGGAGATCACGCGCACCCGTCGAGTCCCCGTTACGCCCCAGGAAGTGGTCGTTGTCCCGGGTGGCAAACCGATTATTTTCTTTACATTTCTGGCCTTAGTGGAAGAAGGGGATGAGGTTATCTATCCCAATCCCGGGTTTCCCATCTACCAGTCCATGATCAATTTCCTGGGCGCCCGCGCCGTTCCCATACGCTTGCGCGAGGAAATGGATTTCCGCCTGGATGTGGCGGAACTCGCCACCTTGATCAGCGACCGCACCCGGCTCATCATCCTGAACTCGCCCCAGAACCCCACCGGCGGCGTCATGACCCGGGAGGATGTGCAGGGCATCGCCGGCGCCATCGGCGACCGCGAGATCATGGTTCTCTCCGACGAGATCTACAGCCGCCTTATCTATGAGGGCGATCATCATTCCATTCTCGCGCTCGACGGCTGGCGCGATCGCACCATCCTGCTGGACGGCTTTTCCAAGACCTACGCCATGACCGGCTGGCGCCTCGGCTACGGCATCATGCGCGCCGACATGGCCGAACACGTCGCCCGCCTCATGACCAACTCCAACTCCTGCACTGCCAGCTTTACCCAGGTTGCGGGCATCGAGGCGCTGATCGGGGACCAGTCGTCGGTGGAGACCATGCGCCAGGAGTTCCAGCGGCGGCGCGACATGTTCGTCGCCGGGCTGAATCGCATTCCCGGCGTCCGCTGTCGCGTGCCCAAGGGCGCCTTTTACGTTTTTCCCAACATCACCGGAACCGGCTGCAGCTCCAAAATGCTGGCTGACGCCCTGCTCGAGGAAGCGGGTGTTGCCTGCCTGGCGGGCACTTCCTTCGGAGAGTTCGGCGAAGGCTACCTTCGGCTCAGCGTGGCCAATTCCTTCGAAAACCTGCAGCAGGCGCTGCAGCGCATCGATGGCTGGGTGCGCAAGCGTTTGTAGCGGCTCCTTTTTCGCCAGGGACAATTCATGACTGCCAAACCAGCGTTTCGCGTCTTTGCCACCTGCAACATCGGGGACGATGCCCTGGAACTCCTGCGCCGGCGCGGCTACCAGGTCGAAGTCTTTCCCGGCCCCGAGGCCCCGCCCAAGGCGCTTATCGTCGAGAAGGTCGGGAGCGGCATCGACGGCCTGATCACCACGCTGCGTGATCCCATCGACAAAGAGGTGTTCGCCGCGGGGAAGGGGACCTTGAAAGTGATCGCTCAGGATGCCGTCGGCTTCGACAACATCAACCGCGACGACGCCAACCGCTTCAAGGTCCCCTTCACCCATACCGCCGACGTCCTCACCGAAGCCACGGCCGAGTTTGCCTTCTTCATCCTCGCCTCCGTCGCTCGCAAACTTTGGACCAGCGAGCACCTGGTGCGGGAAAACCAGTGGGGCTCCTGGCACCCGTTTCTGCCTTTCCTGGGAGACGAGGTCACGGGCAAGACCATCTCCATCATCGGCACCGGCCGCATCGGCCTGGCCATGATCAAGAAATGCTCGGGCTTCGACATGAATGTCCTTTGCTACGACCCGGCCTACCAGAACCACAAATTCATCCAGAGCATCCAGGAGCTCATGGACCTGCGGCACGCGCGCGGCATCCAGAACGAGAAAACGTGGATCCGCTATGTCAGCTTGGAGGAAGCGCTCTCCGGCGGCGACTACATCAGCCTACATGTGCCTCTGCTGCGGGAAGGGGAGAGCGATGCGCCCACCTTCCATCTGATTAACGACGCCACGCTGAAAACCATGAAGCCCACCGCCTACCTGGTAAACACTTCGCGGGGGCCGGTGGTGGATGAAGCTGCCCTGGCGCGCGCCCTGAAGGAAAAGCGCATCGCCGGTGCGGCCCTCGATGTATTTGAGAAAGAGCCCTTGCCGCCGGATTCTCCGTTGCGCGACCCGGCCATCGCGGACCGTTGCCGCCTCTTCCACCACTTCGCCTCCGGCGCCCGCATCACCCGCCTCTCCACCGACCCCGACAAAGGCATGGCCGGACGCTGCGTTCAGGGATTGATGGACGTGCTGGAAGGGAACTACAGCGGCGACGTCCGCAAAATGCCCTACGTGGTCAACAAGGAAGCGTTTCGATAGCACGCCAATACGGCAT
>CAYRII010000189.1:0-5681 GCA_964424245.1 uncultured Terriglobales bacterium
CGAACTCGAACTTGCCGTCCTTGGCTGAGACCGCAAAGAACGGGTTCTTCACTACGTTCAGGTACATCTTCATCCAGGGATGCTGGTTGCACTTCACCGGCAGCATGATCTCTTCCCGCGGGAAGGTCTTGTCCAGGGGAGCCGCTTTCGGCGCCTGCGATTCGTTCCACTCCCGGTTGGCCTGCGGCGTCGGGTGAATGTTGTGCGTGGTGTTGTCGCTGTTCAGGATGCGCACCGTCTGTCCCGCCATCACGCCCAATACATGCGGCACGTAGTGGCAGCCCGATTGGTCCAGCGTTACCGGTTCGGCCGGCACATCGAACGTCCGGTCTCCCAGGCCGTCCTTCACGTATACGAACACATTGGCCAGGTTGCCGTTGTCCACCACGTAGGTTTCTGCCATCACAGCGCCCTTCTGCATGGCGGCACACGCCGGGTCCTGGCCCATGTCAATCTTGTTGGCCTTCGGTACCGCCCCCGCAAAGGCGATGGCGCCGCTGATCGAGCCCGCCGTCGCCGGGTCAATGGGCGTGGCCGCCTTCTTGGCCGGTTGCGCCGCTTCCTGGCTGGCCGTCTCTTCTTTCTTCGAGCAGCCCGCCACTCCCAGCGCCAGCAGGGAAGTCAGCGTCGCTGCAAGGATCCATTGCTTTCGAGTCATGATGTCGTCACACCTTTCCTGTCTGTTGGATTGTCGTTGGATTGCCGAATTCTCTATTTTACCTTGAACCGCCCGTCGCTGCGGTCCCGCGGCTGGCAGGCCCGTTCCGCGCCGTTCCCGCACTCGCGCTCGCCCCGCTCACCCGCCGCTGTTCCTCCGCCGTCAGCTGGAACATGTACCGCACCAGCAACTTGGTGTGGTCTCCCGTGTAGCCCTGGAAGGAGGGCGGCGTGGGCCCCGCAAACACCCACTGGCTGCCCTCCTGGCGGAAGAGCCCCGAGGGCATCGAGGTGCCCGGGCTGATGCTTTGCGGATCGATCATCCAGCGTTCCGTCCAGCCTGGTTTCAGCCGCTCCTTGGCCAGCAGAAAGTTGGGCGCCGTGGCAAAGCGGTCGTGCGCCGCATCACCCGTGGCGTGGCACTTCAGGCAGGGCGCCGCGTTGCTGGTGAACAGGTTCCGCGCCATCTCCGTCTCTTTGGCCGTCAGCGTGGCCAGCTTCTGCGGGATGTAAGGCTGCGCCTGCTGCGCCAGTGCCTGGAAGAAGCGCACCAGCTTGCGCAGTTCGTTGTCCGAAAGGGAAAACGTCGGCATGCGCGCCTTCAGGTATGGCCGCACCCCGTTGCGGTGCAAGTCGGTCTCGCTCAGCGCCGGATTGTTCAGGAAGCGCAGCAGCCAGTCGGGATCCACCCGCGCTCCCTCGGTCAGCAGTTGCGGCGGCAGTTGTTCCTTCCAGTCCGGGTCCTGGTAGCGCGCCATCTGCGTCAGCGAAGTCTGTTGTCCCGGCAGGAACTGGTGGCACCCCATGCAGTTGTACTTCCGCACCACCCACCAGCCCTCCTGCACGTCGCGCCGCGCATCGCCCGGCTTGTAGAGATAGGCCGCGGGCAGGGAAGTCTCCTGGCTCCCCAGCAGGAACGTCACCAGCGCCCGGATCTGTTCCGGCGTCAGGTGCGGGTCCGGCATGCGTAGCGCTTCCGTCGGGCTGCGCAGCTTGCCCTGGTCGTACACGTCGGGCTTCGTCAGCTTCTTTTCGAAGAACCCCTTGTGGCTGTACCAGGGCTCTCCCTTCTGGCCCGTAAACGGGTCCTTGCCTTCCTTGGCCGGATGCGTCAGCAGCGCGAAGTCCAGCCGCTCGATGGGCTTCGAGCCCTCCACCGTCAGCTCTGTGCCGATGCGCCCCTCGTCCTCGAAGCCTGCAATCTCGTGGCAGCCCGCGCACCCGTAGTGCCGGATCCAGACCCTCCCGCTCTCCTTCAGCCTGGGATCGTCCATGTAGGCCACCGTCGCGTAGGAGCCGGGCTCCTTCTTCTTTTGCGTCATCAGGAAGCTGGCGATATCGGCCGCCTCGTCGGGCGTCAGCCTCAGGCTGGGCATCACCGTCATCTGCTGCACCTGCAGCTCGTGGCCGTCGTTGGGACACTTGGAATGGTCGGCGTCAAACTGGTAGGCGAGTCCTTTGCGCGCGTAGTCCTCCGGCCCGATGTCCTTCTTCTCATACGGGCAATACGGACGCTGTCGCTGCCGCGGATTGTGCACCCAGCGCACCAGGTAGTCGTAATTGGCCTTTTCCCCCACCCGGCTCAGGTTGGCGGCGAAGTCCCCGCCCTGCATCGCCGCGCCCTCCCTGATGGAGTGGCACGCCAGGCAGCCTCGCGTCTCAAACAACTCCTTCCCGCGCGTGGCATCGCCGGCTTTCTGCGCCGGAATCGCGTCCGGCAACGACGCCTGCCACAAGTACGCCGCGATGCTCTTCACTTGATCGTCCGTCAGCCGGAAGTTCGGCATCTTGGTCGTGGCGCGGAACTCCGAGGGCTTGCGAATCCACTCCGGAATCCAGTTGCGGTTCAGCTTGGCCCGGATTTCCTTCAGGTTCGGGCCCACCTTCTTCTGGTCGCGCAGCAGGCTCTTCATCTGCAGGTCCACCTGCTCGATGCGGCCCTCGATCGTGCTCACCCCTACGCGCAAGTTCTCCGCCTGTTGATACAGCCGGCGCGCCTCCTGGTTGTCCTCCGCCACGTCCGCCTGGCGCGTCAGCACCGTCGCTTGCCGCAGGTTTTCCTTCTTCTGCGACTCCATCTGCCGCAGTTGCTGGGCCGTGTTGATCAACAGTTCTGGCTCGCGGTCGTAACCCTCGTAGCGGTGGCAGCCCACGCAGCCGCGCTCCATGAAGAGCCGCTTGCCCTGGTTGATCACGGCGCCCATCTCCGGCCCGCTGGCCAGCACCATGTCCCCCGCGTGGCAGGTCTGGCAGCCCGCCTCCATGTTTTCCTTGTAGAACATCGGCCACAGCCAGTATTTGTGCCGCCCGTGCCCTTTCATCACGCTGGAGGTGGCCCGCCCGTTGCCTCCGTGGCAGGTCGTGCAGCCAAATCGTTCCGGGTTGTGCACGGAAAGCAGCTCCGGCCGCGGATGGCCCATAAAGGCCCGCGCGTAGGCATCGGGCTGCTGGTTGGGCAGCGCCATCGATGCCGGCGTCAGCTTCACCGGTTCGCGGATCCCCATGTGGCACGATTCGCAGCGGTCCACGATGTTGGCCGACTCCACGTTGATCTGCCGGATCAGCGGGTCCCAGTGCTCGATCTTCCGCCGCAGGCCCTCCAGTTGTTCCGCCCCTAGCGTCACCATGCGCTCCGAGAGGTAGGCATCCAGTTTGGTTTGCAGTTCCTTTTCCGGCTTGGTCACTGCGCCCAGCTCGGCTACCAATCGTGTGCGTTCGGTCTTCAGCTCGCTGTATCTTTCCTCCAACTCGTGGTAGTTCAGCGTCACCGTGCTTTCGCCGGGTATCGCCACCTCAAACTGTTTCTTGTTCTTGTACTCGTCCAGCTTCGCGCGCTTGCGCTTCTTCGACGCCTCGTCCTCCGTGATCTCCACCTGGTAGGCGTCCGCGTCTACCCGCGCCTTGGCCACGGTGAACACCGCCTGCACGGCGGCGATCTTGGCCCCGGCCTGCTCCAATGCGCGGTTCAGCTCTTCCATCCGTGGGGCCGCCTGCTGCTTCGCCGCCTCGTAGGATTCCACCAGCTTCTGGTACTCCGCGCTCTTCTTCAGCTCGTCTTCCGAATGCGCCGATTGCGTCTTCAACTCCTTCAGCAGGGCCGAATAGCGCGCCTGAAACTCGCGCTGGTAGCGCTTCCAGGGACGCTGTCCGTACGCCTCGTCCCACAGCGCCCAGAACAGCGAGCCCATCAGCAGCGCCGACGCGATCAGATAATGCAGCGCGTACGACCGGCTGACAATCGGATCATCCTGCGGCGTCTGTTGTTCAGCCACCCGCTATCCTCCGCCCTAGATGTTGAACCACGGTGTCACCCACACGTACTTGATGTTGAACAGCAGTCGCGCCGCCATCTTGATGGGCAGCGAGAGCATCAGCAGCATCAGCATCATCATGGTGTTGTACTGCAGCAGGCTCATGCGCTTGTAGTCTTTGGGGTTGAAGCGCACAAACAGCTTGTGCACCGCGAACCCGCCGATCAGGAAATATGCCCCCACCACCGCCCCCCCGAACAGCCCAATCGTCCACGCCGAGGTCATCTGCAGCGCCGCCGGCAGAAACTGGTTGAGGATTTCATGCAGGTCGAAGTTCACCTCGAACACCAGCTTATTGTGGTCCCACGTTTGCCCCGGCCAGAACCACATCCACCCCGGCCCGCGGATGAACGTCCCGATGATGATCATCGACACCCACAGCACAATGAATCCGAAGCAAAACGTCAGGATGGCGAAGCGCCGCTGCTTGAACGTGTAGTACCCGCTGCCCAGCGGGTTGGTGTCGATGTAGGGAATCGCCATCAGCCCGATGATGATCAGCGTCGGCATCACCACGCCCGCGATCCACGGGTCGAAGTACACCAGCATCTCCTGCAGCCCCAGGAAGTACCACGGCGCCTTGGCCGGGTTCATCGTCAGGTTGGGATTGGCGGGCTCCTCCAGCGGCGCGTTCAGCGTGATCGACCACACCATCAGGATCACCGTCACGATGATCGCCGCCAGGAACTCGATGCGCAGCAGGAACGGCCACACGTGGATTTCCTTCTGCCAGCCCTGCTGGAACGGCCACGTCTTCCGGTGGTGCGTCTTGGCCAGCGCCGGGTCGGCTTCCAGTTGCTCGATCAAGCGGTCGTTGCCCGCCGCCTGCTTCCACGCCAGCCACACGTAGAACCCCAGCAACGGAAGCAGCGCCACGATGGGCACGTTGTCCGGCGTGGACGTGATCTCCCACAGTTGATGCCAGTCCATGCTACCTCCGCGGCTCCTTCACTTCCGCTTCCAGAATCACCGCCCCCGGCCCTGAGATGCCGCCGTCCTTCCGCACCCGCCAGAAGTGCACAATCATGAAGATGGACGCCACAATCGGGATCCCGATGCAGTGCCAGATGTAGCTCCGCAGCAGCGCGTTGGCGTCCACTATCGATCCGCCCAGCAGTCCGAAGCGCACGTCGTTGTAGGGCGTCATCCCCAGCTCCGGGCCGAACGGCCCTTCGTGGCCCAGCAGCGGCGTCGCCCGCGCCATGTTCGTCCCCACCGTCACCGCCCAGAAACCCAGCTGGTCGTCGGGCAGCAGGTACCCGGTGAAGGAGAGCAGCAGCGTCAGCACCAGCAGGATCACGCCCACGTTCCAGTTGAACTCCCGCGGACGCTTGTAGCTCCCCGTCAAAAACACGCGGAACATGTGCAGCCACACCGTAATCACCATCAGGTGCGCCGCCCAGCGATGCATGTTGCGCAACAGTTTTCCAAACGGAACGTCATGCTCCAGATACAAAATGTCGCGAAACGCCTGCACCTTCGTCGGATGGTAATAAAACATGAGGAGGACGCCGGTAAACGTGAGCACGATGAACAAATAAAACGTGATGCCGCCCATGCCCCAGGTGTAGCTGTAGCGCACGGCGTCGCGGTTGATTTTTGCGGGATGCAGGTGCAGGAAGACGTTGGAGAGCACGCCCAGCGCGCGGTTGCGCGGCGTGTCGTCGTGCTTGTGGCGGAAGATGGAGGTGAAGATCTGGGTCTTGGTGGGGT
>CAYRII010000190.1:0-5668 GCA_964424245.1 uncultured Terriglobales bacterium
AACTGCTGCGGCAGAATCCGCAGAACCTGACGGCGCGCATGGAAAAAGCGCGCGTCATGACGTGGTCGCGCGACTACGAGAGCGCGTTGCCCGAGTTCCAGCGCGTGCTGCAGGATGCCGAGGCGTCGCCCCGGGGCGAAGTTTCCGTGGAACGGGCGCGGCTGGAATATGCGCGCGCGCTGAACGGTGCGCGGCGGCACGACGAGGCCCTGGTGGAATTGAATCATCTGCTGCCGGAAGGGCAGCAGGCGGAGCTGAAAGACATTTCGGTGCTCAACGAAAAGGCGCGCGCCCACGCCTACTCGCGCCGCTATGCCGAATCCATCCGCCTGTATGACCAGGCCCTAGAGCTGGATCCGCAGGACTACGAAGCGCGCATGGGCAAAGCGCGGACGCTGTACTGGTCGGGCCGCTCCGCCGAAGCCGGTGACATGTTGCGCCTGCTGTTGCAGGAACGTCCCGAGGACTCTGACGCCAACTACATGCTGGCCACGGTGGAACGCGGACGTGGAAACAACGCACGCGCCCTGGCGCTGCTGGACAAGGCGCCGGACAGCGCGCAAATCCGTGAGCTGCGGGACAACATACGCGCCGACCTGCGGCCGGTGCTGCGCCTGCGCTACGGCTACGGGTATGAACGCGACAACGACGAAAATGAGGTCCCCGTGGCGGCGCTCCTTGGGCATCGCTTCACGGCGGAGCTGGAGTTCAACATCCATCCCGACGTGCGCATGACGGTAACCAATCGCGTGACCCAGGCGCTGGGGCACAGCAGTCTGTTCGGCGCGCGCTTCGGGCCGGAGGGCATCGGCACCACCACGCGCGCCAGCGTGGCGCTGCGACCCGCCAAGTGGCTGCGCCTGACCGTGGGCGCGGGCGGAGGTTCGACGGGCGGAGGATTCCTGCTGGGCACAGGCCCGGAACAGGACCGGCGCTACCACTTCCTCTATGAAATCCGTCCGGTGATTACGCACAAGGGTCTGCGGCTGGGTGCCTCGTTTACGCGCGACATCGCCGATTACACGCCGCTCGCCATTCACAACAACGTGGTGCTGCGGCGGGAGTCGGTGACGGGAACGTACGACTTCACGCGCAAGCTGCGCTTGAGCGCCGGGTACTGGCATGGCATGTATTCGGTGCGCCAGCCAGCACTGTGCACGGTGTGCTCGCACGACCTCGGCGCCAACGGCGGAGACATATCGCTGACCCCGACCATCTACGAAAGCGATCGCATCATCGTGCAGGCGGGGTTCCGCTACGAAGTCTACGGATTCGAGCGCAGCGATCTGGAAGGCTTGAACACCATCCTCACGCCCGGCAGTATCGGCACGCCGGGGTTTTTCACGCCGTTGACGTACCAGAAGTACGGCGGAACGCCGCAGATTACGCTGCGGCCGCATCCCAAGGTGGATCTGATCTTCGACGGTTTTATCGGCACGCGGCGGTTCTTCAGCCTGACCCCGCAGCAGCCTTCGGAGGACTGGTCGCTCTCCGGCAGTTTCGGGGCCGAAGCGCGCTTCAACCTGGGACGCTTCGAGCCGTCGATGGGATACAGCTACTCTTCGACCGACTCACCGGGGTTCGTGTTCGGGCAGAGCGGAGCGGTGGCCACAGGGAACTACCGCACCCACTACGCCTTCGTGCAATTGCTGTTCCGCTTTTAGAAGAACCTGGGAACGAGAAGGGCGGCTAGAAAAATGGCCGCCCTTTTTTTCGTCTGCGGAGCAAAAGCCTAGTGGGACTTGTGGACTTCGACACGCCCGCGGTCGGAGACCAGGCGGATGGTCCGTCCGCCGCTCCCCACGGTGCCCGTGAGGCGAGCTTCCCGTCCGGACTCGCTGCGGGAAAGCTCGGAGAAATCGGATTCCACCTCGCTGTGCTCGGCGCGCGCGTCCATCTGAAAGGAGGCGGCGGAGGGAAGCCAGACCTGAATCGCACCACGGCGATTGTTGACCTGGATGTTGCCCTGGAGGTCCTTGGTGACGTGCACGGCCACTTCGCCGTTCATGTTCTCCACGTCGATGTCTCCGGCAATGTCCTCCAGGTGAATGTCCTTGGAGCGGGTCTTAAGCTTCAGGGGGCCGCTCACAGAGCGGGCGCGGAAGTCGCCGGTGTCGAAGGTAAGGTCGCCTTCGATGCCGCCCATCTGCAGATCGGTGCGCGAAGACTGGAAGGAGAGCGACTTGGCGATCTTGGAGGCGCTGAGGGTGCCGTAAAACGATCCGTTGAGGCGAACGCTGCCGCCGATGTGGGTAAGAGTCGTGTCATCGCCGCGGCCCTCAAGACTGAGGTCGTGGGAGACGCGCTCGGCGCGCAGCGAGCCGTGGCGCATATGCACGGTGGCGCTGCCCTGGATGTCGGAAAGGCTGACGTTGCCGCGCGAGGTGTGAGCTTTCACGTCACTGGCGCGGTCCAGAACGGCGATATCGCCACGCAGGGTCATGAGGTTCAAGCCGGCGGTACGGGGCACGTAAATTTCCAGGTCCATGGTTCCAGAACGCTGGTTGGCGTTGAGCGTGACATTGTTGCCGGCAGTAATGATGTTGGGGCGCAAGGACTCGTTGATGCGGTCGGCCTCGCCTTGCGAGTTGGTGCGGACCGACTTGCGCACCAGAACGCGCAACTTGCCCTCATCCCCCGGGAGAACGCGGATGTCGCCGCGGTCGGAGGAAACCTGCAGGCTGGCCCCGGCGGGGAAGTCCTGCTGCAGCTCATCCTGGAACTCGTAGCGGTTACCGAAAAAGCCCATGAAGTCGTCGTCCATGTCGATTTCGTCGCGAACGGCATCCCAGTTGAAGCGGACGACCTGGGTGGCAGTGAGGCCAAGCAGAACGATCATGATGAGGAGAAAGACGCCGCCGGCGCCCATCCGCGGAGGGGCCGAACCCTCCTTGCTGGACTGGTAGTAATCCACCAGCCTAGTCAAGCCCCAAAGGATGAGGATGACGGGCCAATATTCGGCGAGCCAGCGAAACAGGGGCAAGTTCATGCCCATGTTGCGCAACAGGAACACCACGCCGATCAGAATGAGGATGAGGGGACCGACGTAAGAACGGCGGGCTGGAGCTGGAGACTGGTTATTCATGCTTGACCTCGCGGTCGAAAGTAGATGGAGAAGCGGCGGGCGAAGAAGGCGGCGCGCCGGCGGGCACATGGCCCTGAGATGAGCCGGTGGACTGCAAGGCCAGAACAACGCCAATCACGATGAGCAAGATTGGCCAAAGGTCGCCAAAGTCGAAGCGAGAGTAGTTTCCCACCAGGAAGAGCGTTCCCAGGGTAACCAGAACCACAGGTCCCATGAGCCCGTGCTTGCGGCAGCGTTCGCAGGAGCAGTCGCAATTGAATTTGTAGGGATTCATCCTTCGCCTCTCATGGCGTCCTTGGCCCGCTGCGTTGCATGAACATGCGGATACCAAAGAAGATCAGGATCAGGGGCCAGAGCCGGCCGATTCGCGAGATATGGATGATCTCCATGTTGGCCAGCAAGAAAAGCACGCCGAGCCCAATCAGGAACAGGGCGCCCAAGGGCATGCCGGCGTCGCCGTTGCCGGTGCGAGAACCAGCCCACAAGCCCTGGCCGAGGCCGAGCAAGTCCTCCGGCAGCGGCTGGCCAAGCTGCTTGGCCTTGGCGGTGCGGTAGGCATCCACGATCTGATACACGATGAACACCGGGATCATCAGGCCGAAGAAGGCTTCGGCGCCGCCGCCGGAGTCCGTGGCCGAGATCAAGACAGCGAAGATGACGACGTGCACAAAGGCCTTCAGAAACTGGCCGTTGTACATGGCGCCCACACCGGGAATGAGGCCGAGAAAGGCGGCCGCGGTGGGGTTGGGTCCGCCGGAAGCGGGCACGGCTGCAGAAACGGAAGCGGAAGCAACCGCGGGCAACGTGCCCTGCATGCGGGCCACGATGCACTCCTCGCAATAAATGACGCCGCGCACGTCACGCTTGCAGTCCTCGCAGAGGGCCTTGCCGCAGGTGCGGCAGTATGCCGTCGAGGGGGTTTGCGAATGGTTGGCGCAGTTCATGCCTTGCTCCTGTCAGGTACTACCAGAGTGAACTCCAGCGGCCGCGTTTCGCGCGGATGCGAAGCCAGATGGGCAGGCAGCCTCTCCTGGCTGTACTTCTGATTCTGATTGGTGTCGGGCTGGCCGCTGGTGTTGTCATCCTGCGGCTTGGGCTTGGGCTGCTCGGCGGGCTTGGCCGGCTCGCTCAGAACCTGCGGCTGGGTGGCGGCATCGCGCAGTTTTTCGACGCGCGTCTGCAGCTCGTAGACCAGGCGCATGTTTTCGTAATACTTTACGAAGCGCGCGCTGGCGGAATAGTACTCCTTCACCACGCTCTGGCGCAGAGTGCTGGGCCGCAAGTCAGCCAGGCGGATGTTCTCAATCTTCACTCCGGAAACCTGCAGAATCAGGGAAAGCGAGAAGAAGGCCATGCTGAAAGACATGGCGAAGCGGGGCTGCCACACCGATTCCAGAGGGGGCAGCAGCCAGTGCCAGAAGCGGCCCTTCCAGGTCAGGTCCTGGGGCGCCTGGGCTTCGCTAGGGGCCAGGCCGCTGGTGGCCAGCAGGATATTGCGCAGCAGATGGGTCGGGGGGGCAGCAACTTCGAGGGTGCGCAGCCAGGTGCGCCCGGCGCGGGCCTCCTCCCAAAGCGGGGCGCAGCGGGAGCAGGCGCCAGCGTGGACCTTAAAGTCCTTCCACGGCTCTGCGCCCAGAGCGTCTTCGGCAGCCTCGGCCAGCAGGGCCTCAAAATCGGCACATCCGAATTGGGTCTTCTCGTTCATCAGCTTCCCTGCCTGTATGTACGTTGCAGGGCGCGCGCCAGTTCCGTGCGCCCGCGGTTAATCCTGGATTTGACGGTCCCCTCGGGAACCTTCAAAACCCGGGCAATCTCGCGGTAATCCATGTCTTCAAGGTCGCGGAGAATGACGGCTTCGCGCAGGTCGGGAGAGAGTTTTTGCAGGGCCAGGTGCACCTTTTCCCGGGCTTCCCGGGCCTCCACGCCATGGTCCGTGGGGCGACCCCGGTCCTCCAAGCGGTCGAGCAAGCTGGGAGCGTCCGGATCGGCCGCCGGGGCGGCATCGAGGGAATCGGTCATACGGTCCTGCCGGGACTTGCGGAAGTGGTCCACAAGGAGGTTGCGCGTCAGAGTGGTCATCCAGGTCTGGAAGGCCCCCCGCTCGGCGTCGTAGCTGCTCAGCGTGCGATACATGCGGATGAAGACTTCCTGTGTGAGGTCCTCGGCGTCATGAGGCGAGCCGGTGAAGCGGTAGCAGATGTTGTAAATCCTGCGGTGATGCAGGGAGACGAGTTTCTCCCATGCCGCGGCGTCGCCCGCCTGGCAGCGGCGAAGCAAGACAGCTACGGCTTGGGGGTCGTCCAACCGGCACTCCTCGGGAACTCCAAGCCTTGATTCCGGCTCCGGTCACAGGTACGGACTGGGTCAGGCGAAAGTTCGCTGGATTCTACAGGGAAACGGAATTGTAGCAAGGGGCTTGGGCGAGTCCTTAGGGACGGCGAAGAAATGACGAAGAAGAGGGGTGAAGCCGGCCGGCGGCAAAGGGATGCGGAGGAAAGAGCGTACATGGAGGCGGTCTCACTCGGAAGTGAAGTAGTCCACCGTCACCGGGTTCTCGAACAGCGAGTAATCGCTCGTGACCAC
>CAYRII010000191.1:0-5642 GCA_964424245.1 uncultured Terriglobales bacterium
CGGCGAAGGGTTAAGGTTCTTCGCCGCGGATGAACGCGGATGGCGCGGATTTTCCTTCACGTTACCGCAGAGGACGCCGAGAACGCAGAGGACAAAACAGTTGGAAGCTTGGCAGGAAAAGCGGGTTCTCGCTGCGCATGAACGAACCACCGGATCCTTCGCTGCGCTCAGGATGACAGCGGACGCAGATCGAAGCGGGCAGGCAGAAGCAGATTCCTCGCTGCGCTCGGAATGACAGCGTGAAACGGAGCGCCAGCCGCCCTCAGGGGCTAAAGCCCGTGTGTTCATATAGCCTTGAACGGCACGGCTGAAGCCGTGCCCTTACGAAGAAGCCACAAAGAACACGAGGGGCGCACAAGGTAGGCGGCAGATGGCAGGCGGCGGGAGGCAGGAAAAGCAGATTCCTCGCTGCGCTCGGAATGACAAAGTCAAAAAAAGGCGGACTTGAACCGGCCGAAGGTGGAGCTACGCGTGGCGCGCGCGGGGGATGCGGCGGCGGTGGCGCGCGTGCTCGCGGAGGCGTTTGCCGAGTTCCGGAGGCAGTACACGGATGGGGGCTACCGGGCGACGACTGCGCCGGAAGCGGTGATCCGCGCGCGGCTGGCGGAAGGCCCCACGTGGAGAGAACGCGGGTGCAAGCGACTCTACCTGAGCACGACTCCGTTTCTGCACTCGGCTATTCGGCTGTATGAGCGTTGCGGTTTCCGCCGGACGGACGAGGGTCCGCACGATCTATTCGGTACGCCGTTGTTCACCATGGAGAAAGGCGTTTCAGCCGGCGATGCAGATGGAAGTTAGAAGTGAAACGTGCGCCATTCGTCGTAGACGCGGGCCACCTCGCCTGTTGCTTCGGCGTCCTCGACCACATGGATCTTCGTCTCACCTTCAGGGGCAAGGTCCTCCGTTGTTTCGTTAGCTCCGTCACTTCCCCAGAGCCGACAATCAGTCCAGCCCCAGGGCCTTGGACAGCTTCTCTTCGTCAAAGCCCACAATCACGTTGCCATCCACGACTGTGACGGGAGTCGTCATGTATCCGAGGCGGCGCAGCTCATTGAGCGCCTCCGGTTCTTGGACGATGTTGCGCTCGACGAACTGGATCCCTTTGCGCGAAAGAAACTCTTTCGTCAGGCCACAGAACATTCAGCCGGGTTGGGAAAACAAGGTGACTTGCTGCGGCATACTCTCCTCCCTCCGTTGAGGCCTGCCGGTAAGACCATACACCTCAATCGCTCTTGTGGCCGCTTGGGTGTTTCGAAAATCCCGCGAGCAGCCAGCGGAACAAACGCACCATCAGCGAGAAGAACCCTCCCGCCAGCCAGCACGTTGGTCAAGTGGGCTGGAAAGACGCTTGCTTGCGACTTTCGCGCGGCATGCTAGGCCGCCCTGGGATGCGCTTGCGGCTGCGCCTTGGGACCGGCAATCCAGCCCAGCAGGGCGCCGTAGATGACGTGGTTCACCAGGGAGCCCATGGCCGCCATCATGCCGCCCATCTTCGAGCTGAAGATGCCGCCACCCATCATGGGGACCACCATGAGCTGCGCGATCAACCACAGGGCTACGCCCCAGGCGATACCCTTAGCGACCGGTCCGCCGGGCAGGGCGCGGTACAACAGCAGGGCGTAGACCAGCGAAAAGATGACGCTGCCATTGATGAAGTGCATCACCAGCCCCAGCGTCCAGCCTCCGCCCAGCATCTGCCCCAGGCTGGCGGCGATGTCCATGCGGATGCCCATCATGGGCGCGACCAGGTACAACATGAGCGTCATGACGGCGGTTCCAACAAAGCCGCCGAGGATAGCGTTCCCAATCTTTGGTTTCATCTTGACCTCCACAACTGAGCACGATTCGCTGCCCCCCAGCCGGGTTACAGGGCCGGCAGAAAACCGCCGGGCGTGTAACCTGTCCCCAGAGTGGGGCATCATGCCGGATGTGGGCTTGACTCAACCTCCGGAGCCGGGTATTTGAGCGCGCAGCCACAGCTCCCCGTAGAGCGCGATGAAGCGGCGCTGATTGCGCGCATCACAGCCGGGGAAAAGACGCTGTTCCACGAGCTGATCCGTCCCTATGAGCGCGCGGTCTACCTGGCCGCCTACAGCGTCCTGCGCAACCCCGCTGATGCGGAGGAAGTGGCCCAGGAAACCCTGCTGAAGGCGCTCACCAACCTCCACCAGCTCCGGGCGGACGACAAATTCAAGGGCTGGCTGCTGCAGATCGCCTTCAACGAAGCCCGAATGCGCCGCCGCAAAGACCACAAGCATCTCTATGAACCCTTGGAGGACAAGGAGCAAGGGAACGACCAGGGTGGGTTCATGCCCCGGGAGTTCGCGGACTGGCGGGACATTCCCTCCGAGGTCCTGGAGAAGAAAGAAGTAAGACAAGCGGTGGCGCAGGCGCTGCTCACACTCTCCGAGAAATACCGCCAGGTCTTCCTGCTGCGCGATGTGCAGCACCTGAGTGTGGAGGAAACCTCTCGCGTACTGGGCATCAGCAAGCCGGCGGTGAAGACCCAACTGCTTCGCGCCCGCTTGCAGATGCGAGAGCTGCTGGCGCCGGTGTTTCGCAAGCGATGGACCGACCGCTTGCCCTTTTGGAAGGGGAGGAAACCATGGTGACGTGCGAACAGGTACTCAAGGAATTGTCGAACTTCCTGGACGGGGACGTCGATCCCCAGCTGCGCGCTGAAATCGTGGAACACTTGCGCCAGTGCCATCGCTGCTCCGTACTCGCGGATAGCACCAGGAAGGTCCTCTATGTCGTGGGTGACGAGCGTGTGTTTGAGATTCCGGTGGGCTACAGCGAGCGCCTGCACTACTTCCTGGACCAGCATCTGCAGAAGTGACTTCTCCTCCGTAACCTTTGGCTCGCCCATGCATCGAGCGTAGAGAGGGCGCTGGTTTCGAACGCGCGCCCGGACACGAGTTCACACCTTCAAGAATCAGGAGGCTTCACAATGCGGAAACTTGCACTCAGTCTGGCTGCCGTGGTGGTTCTTTCCACCCTGAGCCTGGCCGCACCCAAGAGCCAGACCTTCACGGGCGAAATCATGGACAGCCAGTGCGCCAACATGGGGTCGCACGACATGATGATGAAGAAAGAGGGCATCAAGGCGGCCAAGGAATGCACGGCCGGTTGCATCAAGATGGGCGGCAAATACGTCTTGTTCGATGCGGCCAGCAAGACCGTCTACCAGCTCGACGACCAGACCAAGCCGGAGAAGTTCGCGGGCGAGAAGGTCAAGGTAAATGGCACCCTGAACAAAGACACCAACACCATCCACGTCACCAGCATCCAAGCGGGTTCGTAACCAAGAGAAACGAGGGCCGGCTGCAGCCGGCCCTTTTTGCCTTTTCGAACAACCAACGGAATCGTCCCATGCGCCGATCGGTCGTAATTGCCTCGTTGGTCTTCCTCGTCCTTGTCGTCGTCGCAGGTGTAGGAGCCAGCCGGTTCAGCCTGACGTCTCTCGACGAGCCGGGTCGGACCGAAACCTACCTTGTGAGCAAGGCCAAGCACATGCTGGTGTCCCGGGACAGCCGCGCAGTCCCGCAGGGACCGGCCAGCACGCCGGCCAGCGCCGCCGCCGGAGAAAAGCTCTACGGCGCCGAGTGTGCCATGTGCCACGGCTTGAATGGGAGAACTCCGACAGAAACCGGCCGATGGATGTACCCTCGGGCTGCCGACTTGACCTCGGAACCGACGCAGCAATATTCCGACCGAGAGCTTTTCTGGATTATCAGGAATGGCATCCGTTTGAGCGGAATGCCGGCATTCGGCAAGGTTGAAACGGACGAACACATCTGGCAGTTAGTCCACTACATCCGCACCCTCAACCAATCCGCAAAGCAGCGGTAACCCACCAACATGTCAGCGTTCACGTGCGGCTCGCTGATGCGCGCCAGCGTCTCACCTTCCCCGGAGGCGTGGAGGTTGAAGCGCTGAGGGCTGGGGAGGGGGCCGAGGAGGCGCCAGGCTTCGCGGTACTGTTCGAAGCGGCCGCGGGAGCGGGCGCGGTGGGGATAGACCCAGAAGCTGCGGCGGCGGGCGAGGGCGCGGGCGGGCACGATGTACCAGGCGTCCTCGGGGACGACGTAGCCGATGACGAAATCCACTTCCCCGGCGTGATAGGGCACCTTGCCGCAAGGGGCGCCGCGCTGGGCGCTGATGCGGTAGGTGCCGTTGTGGCGGCGCCAGACGGACTTGACCTGGACGCGGCTGAGGCGTCCGGCGGCGTCGACCAGGAAGTCATAGCGGGCGGAGTCGCCGTGCAGGCGGGCGACGCGCAGGCCGAGGGAGAGGGCGCGGGTCATGAACTGCAGCTCGGCCCATTCGCCCTTGAGCTTGGCGAGGGAGGTGCGGCGGGAAGGCATGGGAGAGGACCTCTGTTTCTGGAAGGTAGGAAAGTATGATATCAAAGCTAATATGGTATGTCAATGATATAGTTTTGAGAATAGGATTGAGAACTGTGAACTATGAGCTGAGAACTGTGAACGGAATCTTCAAAATGCATAGATCCTTCGCTGCGCTCGGAATGACAACCAAAAAACAGGTGGCAGCTAGCAGCCGGCAGGAACAGCAGGTTCCTCGCTGCACCGGAGTGCCGAGTACCGAGTACCGAGTGGCGAGGTCCTGAGAGTCACCCCCAGGTCCTTCGCTTGGGTTTCCCGCGCTGGAGAAAGCGCGCGGGAGCCTCCCGCGCTCAGGATGACGGCGGACACCAGTACCGAGTACCGCGGGCGAGCAGCTAGTACCGAGTTGCGAGTCCTGAAACGCAAGGTCCACACGTTAGCGCCGAACGTCGCAGCGCCAACGTGGGGCACCGGCGCGGTTCCACCGAGTGAGGCTCAGTCGGCGACGATGGTCAGGCGGAAGCGGGCGTGGTCATCGCGCCAGAAGCGGCCGTAGTCGTCCACCCAAAGGCGGTTGCGGCCGTCAATTGCGTACCAGCCGCGATAGTCGATGGGGACGCGCACCAAGCGGTACTGGTAGCCGTAAATGGGGTAGTAGCGGATGGGATAGCGGACCAGCACCGAGCGGCGGAGGAAGGCCGGCGAGCAGCCGTACTTTTTGGCCTGGCCCGGAGGCAGGTTGCAGTGGCCCCAGCCGGTCTTGCGGCCGCGGCTCCAGCCGTAGGGGCGGCCGTCGAAGCGGTTGTGGAAGATGACCACGTTGCGGCTGCGCGCGGCATGCGGCCGGACGAAGACGATGCGATCGCGGTGCCGGGAGTCCCAGTGACGCACCGCGTGAGATTTGTGTTTGCCCTTGTGCTTGCCGCGGCCGCGGTCATGCGCCAGGGCCGGCGCGGCGGTGGAGACCAGCAATCCGAATAAGACAAGAGTGCTTAGGAGTCTCAAACGCATGGAGCACCTCCACAGGGTAGTTAGATGCGCGCGGTGGGCGGGTTGTCTCCTCTGTTTGCAAGTTTCCTGTGGCCGGCCGAGGCCGCAGGGGCCAATTCCCGGCGGCTGTTTTTCCGACCATTCTGCACTCCCGTTTTTCCTTGCATCCGGGCCGCGGCGCGGCGCATCTGAAGAGTGTCAATCATGGACATCATGGACGCGCACTTGTCTTCAGGCAAACCAGCGACTTCAATCTCGAAGAAAAGGCTCTGGGCGGGACGCATTGTGAGCGCGCTGCCGTTGCTG
>CAYRII010000192.1:0-5628 GCA_964424245.1 uncultured Terriglobales bacterium
ACGGCGCGGGTGCCTGGCAGCTTTTCTGGCACGTTACCTTGCCGCTGCTGAAGCCGGTGATCCTGCTGGTGCTCTTGTTCCGCACCATGGATGCGGCGCGCATCTTCGACCTGATCTTCGTGCTGACCGGGGGCGGGCCGGCAAATGAAACCGAGACCCTGGTGATTTACGCCTACAAGCTGATGTACCGCACGCTGCAGTTCGGCTACGGCTCGGCACTGGCGGTGGCTACCTTTGTATTCGTTTTTGCACTCAGCCTGGCCTACCTGTACCAGTTGCGACAGACCTGGCAGACACGCGGGTGAACGTATCTATGGAAGGGAAGAACGGGCTGCGAACGTTGCTGCTTGTGCTGGTGCTGGGCCTGATGCTCAGTTTCGTGCTGGCGCCGTTTGCCTGGCAGGTGGTGACTGCACTGAAGCCCTCCGGACAACTGGCACAGCTGCCGCCGCTCTTGCCTTCCCCGCCCACGGCGCAGCATTTCATGGCGGTGGTGGGCGCGCCTGGCTTTTTGCGCGCCGCGCTCAATAGCACACTGGTGGCGACAGCCACGGTGCTGCTGGCCTTTGCGCTGGGAGTTCCTGCTTCCTACGCGCTGGCCAAGCTGCCCGTGCGGGGGCGGGGATTCCTGCTGGCCATGCTCCTGTTCCTCTCCATGTTTCCCGCCATTTCCAACGTCGGACCGCTCTATCTTCTTTTTATCCGCCTGGGCATCCGCGACAGCATCCTGGCCGTGGTGCTGGCGCACTCGGTCTTCGCCATGCCATTCGCCGTTTGGACGCTCACCAGTTTTTTCCAGGAAATTCCCGACGACCTCTACCGAGCGGCGCGTATGGATGGCTGTTCGCACCTCGGCATCCTGCGGCACGTGGTTCTGCCTCTGGCCGGGCCCGGGCTGCTCAGCGTCGGGCTGCTGGTGTTCATCTTCTCCTGGAACGAATTTCTGTATGCCTTCACACTCACCGCCAGCCCGCGCTCGCGCACGTTACCCGTGGCCATCGCGCTGTTTCCCGGCGTGCATGAGATTCCCTGGGGCGAGATTGCCGCGGCCGCGGTCCTGGCCACGCTTCCCACCGTCCTTCTGATGCTGGCGTTCCAGCGGCGCATCGTGAGTGGCTTGACCGCGGGGGCGGTGAAAGGCTGAGGCATGGACCTGGTGCTGGAGAATCTCGTCAAGCGTTTCGGCGAACGGATTGCACTGGAGATTCCAAAACTCACCATTCACCGAGGAGAGTTTTTCACATTAGTTGGGCCGAGCGGTTGCGGCAAGTCCACCACGCTGAACCTGATTGCTGGCCTGGAAGAAGTCTCCGACGGGACGCTGCGCCTGGGAGAACGGGTGTTGAACGAGTTGCCACCGCACCGTCGCGATATTGCTTTTGTGTTCCAAAGCTACGCCCTGTATCCCCACCGTACGGTGTTTGGGAACCTGGCCTTTCCTTTGGAATTGGGCGGCGCGCCGCTTGACGAGATCCGGCGCCGCGTGGCCGAGACCGCCGAACTGCTGGGCCTGACAGCACTTCTGGAAAAGCGCCCGCGCCAGCTCTCCGGTGGCGAGCGCCAGCGCGTGGCATTGGGCCGGGCGATGGTGCGCCAGCCGCAGCTTTTTCTGTTCGACGAGCCGCTCTCCAACCTGGACGCGCCGTTGCAGACGCAGATGCGGCGCGAGCTGCGTCGCCTCCACCGGCAACTGGGCACCACCTTTGTTTACGTGACCCACGACCAGGAGGAAGCGCTCTCCATGTCTGACCGGGTGGCAGTCATGCAGGCGGGCCGCATCCGGCAATGCGGCACGCCGCGCGAGGTGTATGAACAGCCGGTCAATATTTTTGTCGCCACCTTCTTCGGTTCTCCGCCGATGAACCTGCTGCCGGCGAACCTCGAACGTGACGCGGAAGGAGCATGGGCCCGCGTGGGTGCCTGGCGACTGCCGGCGAGGATCTGCGGGGAGGATCGCAAGACAGACGCAGTCACGCTCGGCATTCGTCCCGAACATCTCCGCCTGAGCCGCGAGCCCGCGGCGGATGCCTGGCCGCTGCAAGTCACTCTGTGCGAGCCCCACGGCGCCTTGATTCATTTGGAGCTGGAAGGAGATGGTATCCACCTTACGGCCGCAGAGCGTGGCCAGGCAGGATACGCACTGGGAGAAAAAGTATGGGTGCAACCGGTGCGCGAATGGGTCCACGTGTTCGACCAGCGCACAGGAGAACGCATCGGCGGCGGGGAAACTTGATTCTTGCGATCGAACGAGTTCCCGCGGGCGAATTCGTGCAGGAAAAGCGTGCCGGCGCGGAACCGAATCAACGTATAATCCGCGGATTGCCGCCAGTCCTGTCGCCAGGGGGTGAACAACTGCGTTCAGCGCTGCAGTGGCTCCAACTGCCTATCCGCAGGTGGCCGTGGGTGGCGCTGGCCTGTGCGCTGGCGGGCGCGGCGGCGCAGCAGCCCTCCCGCAGCCCGGCCCAGGACGCAGGTGCCACAACACCCGCCTCAGGCCAGATTCATTCTGCCTATCACGAACGGCAACGGGTGACCTTCACGGTGGCGCCGCTCGAGGCCGGACAGAAGACATTCTTCATGGGCCCGTGGCAGTTTGGCGCGCGCCTTTCCGACCGCAAACCACGCGACCACAGGTTGAACTTGTACCTGGTTTCGCCAGGGACTCAACATCGCGCGGGCGGCCGTGACGAGTACGATCACAACGACATCCTCAACGCCCTGCCGGGGAAGGACGAAACGGCGGAGTGGGACGTCTACTGGGCGGTGGTGCTCGACCCGGCTTTGCGCCGCGACCTGCGCAGCGAGCGCGAGCTGCTGATAGCAGCGCAGAGCGGTTTCCGCTCCGGCGATTTGTTTGAGTTGGCTGACATACCCGGCCGCTCATTCCTGCGCGAGTTTCTGAAAGTGGAATCGCTCCAGGACCTGGAGCGCTTTCGCCGCCGCGATCGTCTGTTTCCCCGGCTGGTAATTGTGCCTGCCGGCTTTGCCATCCGCGCCCGCGCGACGCCGGAGGAAAGTGGGGAATTGCCCGCTGCGACCGCGCCCTGAGCGGCGCTCTGGGTTCGCGCGTCCGCGTCTCTCCCTTATACTGCTGGCGCACTCCTAATCGAGGACTGTCTCCTGGTTCCCTATCTCCACGTCGGCCCCTTGCAGCTTGGCACCTACGGACTGATGGTATGGCTGGGTCTGGTTTGCGGGTACTTTGTTCTCCAAGCCGACCTCACGCGCCGCCGCCTGCGGGGCGATGCCGTCAACATCATTTCCATCCTGGCGCTGGCGGGACTGGTGGGCTCAAAGCTCTATCACGTGCTGGAAACGCCGGCAGATCTGCTGGCCGACCCTCTTGGCCGGCTGTTCAGCACCAGCGGGTTTGCCTGGTTTGGCGCGGCGCTGGGTGGGCTAGCGGCCCTCGTTGCGCTGGCCCGGCACTATGGCATCCCCTTGCTGCTGATGCTGGAGGTGACGGCGCCGGCCGCGACCTTGGGCTACGGCATCGGCCGCATCGGTTGCCTGCTCTCCGGCGACGGCGACTACGGGATTCCCACATCGTTGCCTTGGGGGATGAGCTTTCCCCATGGCCTTGTGCCCACCAGCGAGCGTGTCCACCCCACGCCCATCTACGAATTTCTGGCGGCAGCAGCCATTTTCTGGTTCCTTTGGAATATGGGCGCGCGCGCGCTGCGCGAGCCGCGACCGGTGGGCGAAGTTGCGGCACACTATTTCCTGCTCACCGGGCTGGCGCGCTTCCTGGTGGAGTTTATCCGCATCAATCCGCGCTCCATCCTGGGACTCAGCAACGCACAAGCCGCCAGCCTGCTCTCCATGGCGGCCGGAGTGGCGATGCTGGCAGTGATCCGCCAACGCTTTCGCTCGGAAAAAGCAGAGCACCGCATCGTGCGTCACTCCAGGGAACGCGGAGAAGTGCTGCAGCCGGAGTATCACCGCCCCACGCCGGAGTGTCCCCACCCCGAGCGCTGGAAGATGTTTGACTCCATGACCGCCGAAGTGGAGGTGCTGGAATTCCTGAAGCGCACGGTGACCACGCTGAAGCCCAACCTGGTGGTGGAAACGGGGAGCTTCATGGGAATCAGCACTCTCTGGATTGCCGAAGGACTGAAGCAGAACGGTTTCGGCAAGGTGATCACTTGCGAGTACGACGCCAAGGTCTGTGCTCAGGCCCAAGAAAAGCTGGAAGCTTCGGGATTGATGCCCTGGATCGAGTGCCGCAACGAGTCCAGCCTGGAAATGAAGGTTGGGGGAGCAATCGACCTGTTCTTCAGCGACAGCGATATAGAAATCCGCGAGCAGGAGGTACGGCGCTTTCTGCCGCAGATCAGCCCCAACGGGCTTATCCTGATGCATGATGCCAGCTCGCACCTGAAGGTGGTGCGGGAAGCTGCATTGCGCATGGAGCAGGAAGGGTTGCTCAGCGTGCTGCTGTTGCCGACGCCGCGCGGGCTGGTGGTGGCCCAGAAGCGCCAGGGACGGATTTAACCGTGCCCAAATCTGATCAGCGACTGTTCTTGCACGCGCCGCCAATCGGCGCTACCATGCGCGCCAACTCTACCGCATACCCTGTGCGGAGGTGTGCCGTGAATCGATCCTTATCTCCGGTATTCCTGACGCTCTTGTTCTTGCTTGCCTGTGTCACGCCGGCGGGAGCGCAGGTGTCGGCCATCGTGATTGCGGCGGGAACCGCCGAAGACCAGGCCCTGCAGGAAATCAGCCGGGAGGCGGACGCGGAACGGAAGGCAGCCATGCTAGAGGAGTTCGTGCAGAAGTTTGCCGACAATCCCACGGCTGTGGCTTACGGGAACGCGCAACTGGCGCAGCAGGCGCTGGACAAGGGAGACAACGCGCGCGCCTTGCAATATGGCGATCGCGCCCTGGCCGCACTGCCCAACAACATGGAGATGCTGGTGACACAAGTGACGACTGCCATGACGGCCAAGCAGCACCTGATGGTCGTGCAGTACGCGCTGCAGGGCGGGATGGTGTACATGGGGATCGGCACAGAACCCAGGCCGGAGGATGTTGCCGAAGAAGTGTTTGCACAGCGCGCCGAGGAGCAGCGCCGCGAGCACGCGCAGTCGTATCAGTATCTGGAAAGCATCGCATTCAATACCCTGCCTGCCGTGGAGGATGCCTCGGTGCGGCTCGACCTGATCGAGAAATTCAGCGCGGCGTTTCCGAAGACGCAGTTTGGCGAACAGCTTCCCCAACTGGCCATGATTGCGCTGCAGCAGCTTAACGACCGCTCGCGCCTGATGAGCTACGGGGAAAAGCTGCTGGCGGCCAATCCGGACAACATTCCCGTTCTGATCCTGATGGCGGATTCGCTGGCCAACGACCCCAAGACCGCCGGCAAGGCCGTGGACTATGCGCGCCACGCCGTGGAACTCGCCGCGGGTGACGGCAAACCCGATCACGGACGGCAATTGCTCGCGGCTGGCGCACGCTCCGTACTAGGCAATGCACTGCTCACCCAGGGCAATACCGCGGCCGCCATTACGGAACTGCAGAAGGCCGAAAAAGCACTGGAAGAGGACGCAGCGTCGCACTCCGTGGTGCTGTATCGTCTGGGGTTTGCGCTGGCCAAGCTGCGCCGTTACACCGAAGCCAGGCAGG
>CAYRII010000193.1:0-5602 GCA_964424245.1 uncultured Terriglobales bacterium
GAAAAAGGGAAGCGGCACCACAGTGGCAGGAACGGTGTGGCGCACGGCTTCCACTGTGAGCTCGATGAGCACGCGCGTGCCCTGCGCCGCATGGGCAGAAGCCAGACTGGCCAGCGCGATCATTTTCTTGAGAGTCGGCGACCAAGTGGTCGAAGTGGCCTTGCCCACCTGGCGGCCTTCGCGATAGACGGGCACGTGCACTCGGGAAGCCGTGGCCGGCGCCTGCGGCGCGAGGCCCACGGATTCATAGAGCCGCTCGACCGCCGTCCAGTCAATCTCCAGGCCCACGAGTTGTCGCGCTGGTCCGCGCGCCTGTTCCTCCACCAGCGCAGCGCGTCCTACGAACGGTTCCTTCTCCAGATGCACCATGCGTCCCAGTCCGATTTCGTAAGGCGAATACTTTTGCGAGTCGATGAGCGCCTTTTTGCTGCTGGTGTAGTCCACCTCGATCAGCAGCAGCCCGGCCTCGATGCGGGCCACATCCAGCGCCAGCATGCCGGCGGCGTGCAGGTCAAATTCCCTTCCGGCAGCGGTGACGGCATCCCACACGCGCAGCGCATCCGGCCACGGCATCCAGACTTCATAGCCCAGGTCGCCCGTGTATCCCGTGCGCGAAATGTCCACCGGGACGCCGGCGATGGTCCCGCTGGTCTTGCGGAAGTAGCGCAGATTCTCGATGTCGGCTTCCGTGATGCGTTGCAGCATTTTGCCCGAGGTCGGCCCCTGCAGCGCCAGCGCCGCGGTTTTTTCCGAGATGTCTTCAATGGCGACGTCCATGCCCAGAGCATTCTGGTGGAACCAGCGCAGGCTGGGGTCGGCGGCGGTCCAGCGGTAGGTGTGCTCTTCGAGGCGGGTGATGGTGCCGTCGTCAATCACCTTGCCCTGCTCGTCGCACCAGCAGCAGTAGATCACCTGGCCCACGGCCACTTTGTGGACGTCGCGCGTGATAACGCGGTTCACCAGGCGCGTGGCGTCCGGGCCCGTCACCCAATACTTGTACAGCGGCGAAATATCGATGAGCGCGCAGGCGTTGCGGATGGCGTTGTACTCGTGCTCGTGGTGGGTCTCATAGGCGCTGACTGTGTAATAGCCCGACCACTCGCGGTAGTTCAGGCTCTCGCACAGCGCCAGGGTCCTCTCGTGAAACGCGGTTCCTACGGGCAAGATGCTCTCCTGGGGTGGTCCGAAGGCGGATTATAACGGTGGGATACAGCTTGCGTCATCCTGGCGTGGAAGGGCTGTCCTAGAATGAAGGTCGGAGCAGCGGAGTGCACAGCATGAAGACCGCAGGAATCATCGGGGGAATTGGTCCGGAATCCACGGTGGATTATTACCGCGCGATCGTCCAGGCGTATCGCAAGCGCAATCCAGATGGCAGCTACCCTTCGATCCTCATCAACAGCATAGACTTGAAGGCCATTGTGGAGCTGATCACTGCCGGCGACCTCGCCCGGCTCACCGACCATCTGGTGGGCGAGATGCGAAAGCTATCGAACGCCGGAGCAGACTTTGGGCTGTTGGCAGCCAACACGCCGCACATTGTGTTCGACGACATTCAGCGCCGATCACCCATGCCGCTGATCAGCATCGTGCAGGCCACATGCGAAGCGGCAAGGGCGTTGCAACTGAAACGACTCGGCTTGCTGGGAACGCGCTTCACCATGCAGGGCCGGTTCTATCCGGACGTGTTCCAGCAGGAGGGCATCGCGCTGGTCACGCCGCAGCCGGACGAGCAGGCCTACGTGCATGACAAGTACATGAATGAGCTGGTGCTCGGAATTTTTCTGCCGGAAACGCGGGAGCGGTTGCTGGCGATCCTGGATCGCATGCGAGCGCAAGGCGTCATCCTGGCCGGCACGGAGCTGCCGCTGCTCCTTCGCAACGCACCCTCCAGTGGCCTTCCCCTGCTCGATACCGCCCGGATTCATGTGGACGCCGTCGTGGGGCGGCTGTTGTCGTAACCGCGCCCGGCTGCGTCTAGAGACAAATTCGCAACCCGCCTTTAGAATAGCTCCTTCTTTCCGGACCGGCGCTCCGCAAGGCGCGACCGCCAGGATTTCCATGGCACAACACTACGACGCGATCATCATCGGCGGCGGGCACAACGGGCTGGTCAACGCCGCTTATCTGGGGCGCGCCGGCAAAAAAGTCCTGGTGCTGGAGCGCCGCCACGTGCTCGGTGGCGCCGCCGTCACCGAGGAAATCTTTCCCGGATTCAAATTCTCCGTCTGCTCCTACGTGGTGTCGCTGCTGCGCCCGGAGATCATCCGCGAGCTCGACCTGCCGCGGCACGGCCTCGAGATCCTGCCGCTCGACGGCACCTTCACGCCCATGCCCAGCGGCGACTACCTGTGGCGGGTGAACGACCACGCCAAAACGCGCCGCGAGATTGCGCGCCATTCCCGCCTGGACGCCGAGGCCTACGAGGAATTCGCCAAGGCGATGCTGCAGATGTGCCGCTTCGTCAAGCCCATCCTCTCCATGACGCCGCCGGACCCCACGCGCCTCCGGCTGGAGGAAATTCGCAAGCTGTTGTTTCTGGGCCGCCGCTTTCAGGCGCTCTCCGCCGAGGACAAGTACAACCAGGTGCGGCTGATGACCATGAGCGCCGTCGACTATCTCGACCAGTGGTTCGAAACCGACGTGCTCAAGGCCACCATGGCGGCCTCGGGCATTATCGGAACGTTTCTCGGTGTGCGCTCGCCGGGCACGGCCTACGTTCTTCTGCACCACTACATGGGCGAGATTGACGGCGCCTTCCGCGCCTGGGGATTCGCGCGCGGCGGCACCGGAGCCATTTCCAACGCCATCGCCGCCGCGGCGCGCGAGGCCGGGGTGGAAATCCGCACGCAGGCGCCCGTGGCCCGCATCCTGGTGAAGGAAGGGAAGGCCGTAGGAGTGGCGCTGGCCAACGGGGATGAGATTCACGCCGGCGTCATTTCGTCGGGTGTCGATCCCAATCTGACGTTCGTGAAAATGATCGAGGCTGGCAACCTGCCCGACGATTTCCTGGAAGAAGTGCGGCGCTACAAGTACCGCGGCTCGTCCGGCAAGGTGAACCTGGCGCTGGATGCGCTGCCCGATTTCAAGTGCATGCCCGGGCCGGGCGCGCACCTGCGCGGCGCCATTTCCATTTCGCCCAGCGTGGAGTACATGGAGCGCGCCTACGACGACGCCAAGTACGGCCACTTCTCCCGCCGTCCCTACATCGACGTGGTGATTCCCAGCCTCACCGATCCGTCAGTGGCGCCGCCCGGCAAGCACGTGCTCTCCTGCTTCGTGCAGTATGCGCCGTACAAACTCAAAGACGGCACCTGGGACGAGCAGCGCGAGGCCTTTGGCGACACCGTCATCAACACCCTGGCCGAGCACGCTCCCAACATCAAAGACATCATCCGGGACCGGCAGGTGCTGACGCCGCTCGACCTGGAGCGCGAATTCGGCCTCACCGAGGGCAACATCTTCCAGGGCGAATTGTCTCTGGAGCAGCTCTTCTTCCTCCGCCCCGTGCCCGGCTGGGCGAAATATCGCACGCCCATCAAGAACCTCTATATGTGCGGCTCGGCGACGCATCCCGGAGGCGGCATCATGGGCGCGCCCGGGCGCCTGGCCGCGCTGCAGATCCTGAAGGATGCTGGAGGCGGATGGAGCTGAGCATCTCAACTGCGCGCGATGTCGTAATCATTGGCGGCGGGCTCAACGGGTTGGTCACCGCGTTCTACCTGGCCCGCGCGGGACGCAAGCCGTTCGTGCTGGAGCGCCGCGCCGTGGTCGGCGGACTGGCCACCACGGAAGAGTTTCATCCCGGATTTCGCGTTTCCGCGCTGGCGCATGTTACCGGGCCGCTCAGCGCGCGCATTGCGCGCGACATGGAACTCGATCGCCGCGGTCTGAAGATGTTGCAGCCCGATCCCCGGCTCTTCGCGCCTGCACCTGATGGCCGGGCCCTGCTGCTCTACGAGGATGCCGCGCATACCGCACAGGGAATTTCCAAACTGTCGAAAAAAGACGCGAAGAACTATCCGGAATTCTGCGCGGTGCTGCGGCGCCTGGGCGCTCTTCTGGAGAATGTTTCTTGCCTCACGCCGCCGGATATTGATAACCCCACGCCGGCGGACCTCTGGGGCATGCTGCAGGCGGGAAGGAAATTCCGCGGTCTGGGAAAGAAGGAGATGTTCCGCCTGCTGCGCTGGATGCCCATGGCCGCCGCGGACCTGGTCGCCGAATTCTTCGAGTCTGAGCTGCTGCGCGCCGTCGTGGCCGCTCGCGGCAGCTTTGGAACTTTTTTTGGCCCCTGGTCGGCGGGCTCGGGCGCGGTGCTGCTGTTGCGCGCTGCCGCGGACTTGCATCCCGCGGGCAGCGCCGGATTTCCGCGCGGCGGGCTGGGCGCGCTCTCCGGCGCCATGGCGCAGGCGGCCGTGGAAGCGGGCGCGGAAATCCGCTGCGGCGCCGAGGTGACGCAAATCCTGGTGAAGGATGGCGCCGCCAGCGGCGTAGTCTTGGCCGGCGGGGAAGAAATCGCGGCCCGTTCCGTCATCTCCGGCGCCGATCCGCGCCGCACCTTCCTGCGCCTGACGGACCCGGTACACCTCACGCCCGACTTCCTGGGCAAGGTGCAGAACATCCGTTGCCCTGGCACGGTGGCAAAAGTAAACCTGGCGCTTGCCGGCCTGCCGAACTTTCCCTCCGCCCCGGAGCAGGGCGCGCTTGCCGGGCGCATTCACATTGGTCCGGAGATTGACTATCTGGAGCGCGCCTTCGACGACGCCAAGTACGGCGAGTTCTCCCGCGCTCCCTACCTCGACGTGATGATTCCCACGGTCCTCGACCCGGCGCTTGCACCCGAGGGCAAGCACGTGATGTCCATCCACGTGCAGTTCGCGCCCTTTGCGCTGAAGGACGGCACGTGGAAAGAACGCTCCTCCGCGCTGGGCGATGCCGTCGTCAACACGCTGGCCGCCTACGCGCCCAAGCTGCCTGAACTGATCCTGCACCGGCAGGTGATCACGCCCCGCGACCTTGAGGAGAAATACGGCCTCACCGGCGGGCACATCTTCCACGGCGAGCTGGCGCTCGACCAGCTCTTCACCATGCGGCCCTTGCTGGGATGGGCGCGCTATCGCACCCCCATCCGCAACCTCTTTCTGTGCGGTTCCGGAACGCACCCCGGCACGGGACTTACCGGGCAGTCTGGGGCCAACGCGGCGCGGGAAATCCTGAAGGACCTCCGCGCCCGGAGGAAGGAATGAGCCCCGCGAGAGACACCGCCATCCTTCTGATCAGTTGTCCCGACCGCAAGGGCCTGGTGGCCGCCATCGCGGACTTCATCTTTCGCCACGAAGGCAACATTCTGCACGCCGACGAGCACCAGGACCGCGACCTGTTCCTCATGCGGGTGGAATGGGAGCGCGCGGGGTTCACCCTGGAGCCGGCAGACTTCGGCCGGCATTTTGCCCCCATCGCCGACCGCTTCCAGATGCGGTGGCGCCTGGCGCTCTCCGATCAGCGTCCGCGGGTGGCCATCTTTGTCTCGCACTACGACCACTGCCTTGCCGACCTGCTCTACCGCCAGCAGAGCGGTGACCTGGCCTGCGAGATTCCC
>CAYRII010000194.1:0-5601 GCA_964424245.1 uncultured Terriglobales bacterium
CGGGCTGCGCTCACGCCCGCAAAGCGGCTCAAGTTCGAATCCCGCCGTCCCGACCATTCGTGTGTTTGATGAAAAACAGCGTCTCCAACATCCTGATCACGAACGACGACGGCATCCACGCCGAGGGGCTGCTGGCGCTGGAAGAAGCGTTGCAGGAGATCTGCGCCGTCTGGGTGGTGGCGCCGCTGGGCGAGATGAGCGCCACCAGCCACGCCATCTCCCTGCAGAAGCCGATCCGCTATGAAGAATTGAGCGAGCGCAAGTTCGCGGTCGAGGGCACGCCCGCCGACGCCGTCATCATGGCGCTGAACAAGCTGATGAAGGTGGAGCCCGACCTCGTGATCGCCGGCATCAACCGCGGCGGCAACCTGGGCGAAAACGTTTTCTACTCGGGGACGGTGGCGGCGGCTTTCGAGGCGGTGCTGAACCATGTGCCGGCCTTCGCCATCTCGGTCGCCAGCCGCAAGGAGGTCCGCTACGACGTGGCCGCGCCCTTCGCCGTGAAGCTGGCGGAAAAGATTCTGCGCGAGCCGCTGCCGGCGGGGCTGCTGCTGAACGTGAACGTGCCGGCGCCGTGGCGCAACGGGGTGCGCCTGACGCGCCAGTCGCAGAAGATTTCCAAGAATTTGCTGGTCGAGAACATCGACCCGCGCGGGAGGAAATATTTCTGGATGCACGAGCAGGTCGATCTCTCCCAGATCGCCCCCGACTCCGACTACGCCGCCATCCGCGACGGCTCCATTTCCGTCACTCCGCTGCACACCGACCGCACCGAGCACGGCGCCGTCAAGGAGCTGGCCGCCTGGGCACGCGAGCTGAACCAGTTCGCCCTCGCCGACCCTTCCGGACGTCGCTAGTGATTGGCGGAAGAACGGGAATGGTCGGGGCGGTCGGATTTGAACCGACGACCTCCCGGTCCCGAACCGGGCGCTCTAGCCAGGCTGAGCCACGCCCCGACCGAAGCTTTATTGTAGCAGAAGCCCTTCTGAAGGAGCAGCCGGGCAGAAGCCAGCGGGTTGCCTGCAGGCAGATGACTCCAGTAGAATCCCGGGCGCGGCCATGGACGTGGCGCGGCGCCAATTCTTCTTTGTAGAATTCGAGCAAGAGGAATGGATATGCTAAGCGTTGGACCCTCGTGACCATGCAGGGATTCCCCTACAAAGGACGGATCGTCCGTCAAAGGTCTTTGTCTTCGTTCGGCTTGGTGGAAACTACATTCGCCCCTTGTGCGGATATAACGAAACATTTCCACGACCACGCTTATATCTCCTTCTTGCTTCGCGGCTCTTATTCAGAACGCGGCTTGCTTCAGCTGTACAACTGTTCGGCGGGGGCCGTGATCTTTCATCCAGCTGGTGATGAGCACTCTAACCAGTTCGACACGTCAGGGGGGCGCCTCCTCAACCTTCAACTCGACAGCAGTTGGCTTGAGCACTTGGCAGTCAGTGGTCGTTTGGATCTCAGAGAAGCTAGAGTTCTGAGTTCCTCTTTCTTGCGCCTTGGTTTGGAGCTGCACGCAGGGTTCGATTCGTTGTCCCTGGAGAGAGTGGATGACCTTGCAATTGAACTGATTTCTGCTGTAGCTTCGGAACGGCAGCTTCCAACGCCGCCCAACTGGTTCAAACACTCGCTTAGAATTGTCGAAACCTCAGTGCACAACGGTCAGTCGCTCAGCCTTCGAGAAACTGCCCGGTGTTGTGAAATCCATCCCGTTCATTTGTCTCGCTGCTACAGGAAATTTATTGGGACCACTTTCTCGCGTTACGTTATTCAGCAACGTATCAAAAAAGCTTTTCAAATCCTCGTCGAAACTGATAGCGCCATTGTGGATGTTGCCTTCGACTGCGGTTTTGCCGACCATGCTCATTTCTGCCGGGCTTTCAGATCGGCGGTTGGCCTGACCCCCACGGAGTTTCGCTCCCGCCTAGCCAGAACTTGATCCCTTGCGCGAAAAACGGCAAAGTTAAGTACGTTCAAGCGCCGAATTCCTGCACGTGGTAAGTGAAACACTGTAACGAAACTCTGTTTCATAGTGTGCTGCGGGAACCTTCAAGAGGAATGCCAAGGGAGAGAAGTTTCCATGAGAAGAATAATTGTTGCAGCAATCTTTCAGCTCTGTGTGATGGGCAACCACGCCGCCGCTCAGTGGCATGTTGAGCCATCCAACGGCAAACCGGTTCCTGAATACAACCTGTCCATTAGATTGATGCCCGATTTGCATCGCCTTGAAGCATCCGGGACGGTTGCCCTGCCCGCCGAGCCTACCCCGAGAACCACGGTGATGTTCGCACTGCGAGCAGACATGGGTACTCCACGGGTAGAAGTGCTCAAGCCTGCGCTTTGCGCTGGAGTAGCCGGGTTGCGTGCGGCGGGAGACGACAAAGAGTTGGCACTGACGAAGCAGTGGGAGATCAAACCCAAGCGCCCTTGTCCTACCGGTGCCCCGATCCTGTTGGGAGTCTCCTACGCCGGGGGGAGCGGAGCGAAGGGAAGCGGCTTTTTCAATTTGGGTCCGGAGGGATCCTTTGGCAATGCTGGAATGAGCGCCTGGGCTCCCATATTCGGGTATCAGCGCGGCACCGGTTCGCTTCGCTTCACGGTGCCGAAAGGGACCGTTGTAATAGCGAGCGGTACCCTTGCAAGAAGACAAGATGTCGGCGATTCATCCATTTTTGAGTTCAAGCTGGACAGCCCTGCTAGCCTCGACTTTGCAGCGGGAGCCTACACGGTTGTTCGACGGCGTGAGGGGCGTATTCCTGTGACGCTTTACCTTTTCAGAGAGCACCCGCTGGTCGAGGAGATGTTGGTCGGTTGCTCGCGGGCGATGGAGGTGCTTGAAAATGAATTCGGCAAGTACCCGTTCGGCGAGTTCGCCGTTGTCGAGTCCCCCACTGAGGCGTCCCAGGCGGCGGGTTTCCTAGGGGTTGCTTTTCAGGGGTTTTTCCTCGCGCGGAGTGACTATCTGGAGCGGAGCAGTTTTGACTTGGCGTTCTTCGGCCATGAACTGAGTCATGAGTGGTTTCCCTACCTTGTGGGCCGAAAAGGCGATACGCCTGCGTCCATGCTGTCGGAAGCCATGGCGCACTACGGCTCGTTGCGCACGGTTGAGGAGATTGAAGGTTCCGCCGCCGCCGAACGCCATCGGCGCGGGGACGGAAATGCGTTCCGGCTGATGGCGGCGGGTTTCGATTACGCGCTCGGTGCGCTTCCCAGCAATCCTGCCGCGCAATCGCTGTCGAACACCAAGGGTTACGTTGTTTATGACATGCTATCGCGCACGGTGGGGCGAGACAAGTTTCGCGCGGCACTGAGAATTGTGACCCGCAAATATGCGTTCGGTGCAATCACCTGGGACGAGTTCTTGCGGGAAATCGAGCATGCATCCGGCCAGGATTTGAGCTGGTTTTACGAACAGTGGTTCACTCGCCCCGGCTCGCCAACGATCTCGCTTTCTTGGAGGCAGGAGGGTGACTCCTTGAAGTACACCATCACACAGGAGAGGCCTGCGTATCGCCTCAGCCTGCCCGTACAGATCGAGTTCGCTGATGGAAGCGCGGTCATGCAAGAAGCGCAGGTGCAGCGCGAGAAACATGACTTTGTCATTCCCATGCCGCGCCGGGTTCACGCCGTCAGGCTCGATCCGCATTTTGAAGTGTTCCACACGACGCCGGAGCAGAAGTCGGAAGCGGAAGCTCTGCGCTATTTCACGCGTGGGCGCCTTGAATGGGATTTCAATCAGACAGACGAAGCTCGCAAAACTTTTCAAGAAGGACTCCGGCACTTGCCCGAAGTAGATGCCTATGGCGTAGCGTTCTTGTTGCATTTGTATATCGGCTGGATTCACCAAGAGGCGAATCGGCTCGACGAAGCGAAGCGCGAGTACGAGTTAGCACTGGCTCAAGCAATTCGCCCAAAAGATTACTTGCCCCGGCTTTATCTGAATATTGCCAAAATCGCCGCGGAACAAGGCGATCGTCCGCGCGTGGTATGGGCGGCTCAAAATGTCCTGGCTACCGAACGTGCTTTAGGCAGGGAGACGGGGAGATCGCGACAGGCAAGGCAGCTCCTTGAGTAGTGCTGACAGCTCAAACCAAGGCAGAGGAAAGTTCATTCGAGACGCGAAGGGACGCCTTTCTCATCTGGTGTATTGTGAATTCGGGCGTGAGATGGGGCGGGCGAAGAAGATCTGTTGACTGGTCCTGCCGTCCGAAAGAAGGGGGATGACAATGACGAAAGGGCATATTGCGAAGGAGGTAGCGCTGTGGGCCTTCGCGTTATTTCTTTCACTCGTCTGTTTGCGCTCGGGATTGATGAAGATGCCGGGCGTCCCGGGCGAAGAGTTTTGGGCCCGCGACTTTGCCAGATGGGGCTACAGCAGTTGGTTCAAAACAGTCGTAGGAATCGCTGAACTCAGTTCATTTGCGCTTGTGTGCCGCGTTCAGCCGGTTCTTACTCATGCTACGCACCACGAAACCAGTCGTTTGCCTCTTAACTTCCTCTTGCTCTTTCTGTCCCTGATAATCGTCTTCACTCGCAAGCCCACCTTTCTCAAAAGGCGAGGAAATCCGGGGGCGGCTGATTCCAGCTCGGGAGTGTCGCGCACTTGTCTCTCCAGCCATTCGACCGCGAGTTGCTTTCCGTCGTGATACGAGTCGTCAAATTGATGTCGGTTTGACTGATGTACGGGGCATGGCCGCATTCCGACAATTTCAGGCTTCGAGTTCGCGCAGGCCAAAAACCAGAAGCTGCGAACATGATGGTGTGGCGGTTTGGGTGCAGATTGGGTGTAACAAAGGAAGGAAGAACGGCTCCGATTCTTCTTGCAAGCGACACCAGATGGGGCCTTAGATTTCTGACCGTCTCGGCTGTTACCGAAGGGTTGGAAGTTCGATTCCCGCCCGGGAGCCAAACGTTTGACTTTGAAAGTAAGATATTCGCGTCGTTCGTTGCAGAATCCGAATCGGGACTGCTGTTGGGACTAACTAGGGGCGTCTCGGCGGGGTGTTTTCAGTATTAAGCGACGCCGAATCTGTGCATTTCCGCTGTGTCCCGAACCGGGCGCTCTAGCCAGGCTGAGCCACGCCCCGACCGAAGCTTTATTGTAGCAGAAGCCCTTCTGAAGGAGCAGCCGGGCAGAAGCCAGCGGGTTGCCTGCAGGCAGATGACTCCAGTAGAATCCCGGGCGCGGCCATGGACGTGGCGCGGCGGTATTTCGTCGAGGGGCGCGTGCAGGGAGTGGGCTTCCGGTTCTTCGTCGAGCGGGCCGCCCGGCAGCTGGGGCTCGGCGGCTACGTGAAGAACCGGCGCGACGGCCGCGTCGAGGTTTACGCCCTCGGGCCGCTGCCGCAACTGGAGGACCTGAAGAGGCGGCTCGAGCAGGGCCCGCGGGCGGCGCGCGTCGAGCGGGTGCTGGAAGAAGACGCCGCCCCGCAGGAGCGCTACCGGGGCGATTTCACCGTCGAATTCGAGGGAGGCCTGTGGTGAACTCGAAAGAGCTCAAGAAGCTCATCCGCGAAATTCCCGACTTCCCCAAGCCCGGCATCCTTTTCTACGACATCACCACGCTGCTCAAAGACCCGCAGGGCTTCCGCTCGCTGATCG
>CAYRII010000195.1:0-5494 GCA_964424245.1 uncultured Terriglobales bacterium
TTACCTCGCTGCCCTGCTGATGAACCGGGAGGCCGTAGTTGCCGGCCGGGAGCCCGAAGACATCTGGCAGATGAAAACCTACCTGGAGCGCGCTATTGCCCTGAACCCGGACTTCGCCGAAGCCCACAACCTGCTGGCCACCGCCCACATGTGGACTGGAGACACGGATGCCGCCATCTCTTCCATGAAGCGGGCCTTGCAGCTCAGCCCGCGCAACGAGCAGTACTCTTCGCACCTCGCCGAACACGCCATGGCTTCCCAGAAGTGGGACCTGGCAGAAACCCTTCTTCTGCGATTGAAAGAGAGCAGCAGTCCCGAAGTGGCGGAGTGGTCGCGGCGCAACCTGGCCCGCTTGGAGGAATACCGGCGCAATCCGCCGGCCCTGCCGGTGCGCCGCGTCCGGCCTCCGGATGACAGCGCCTACATCGCCCCGCAGTGGAAGCGCAAGGGGCGTTCCACCGGTTACGTGCTGAGCGACGAGGAACTGGACGAGCGTCCGGAGGAAAAACCTGTGGATCTGCGCCCGGTGCGCAGCCTGCGCGGCAAGCTGTTGCGCGTCGAGTGCCCGTCCCCAGCGGAGGCGCTGCTATCGGTGGTCTCCGGCAGCCGCACCTGGAAAATGCGGGTGGTTGACCGGGAGCGGTTGATCCTGATTGGCGCCGAGGAGTTCTCCTGCGCCTGGCGCGAGCGCGATGTGGTGATCAACTACCGCGAAGCCGGGGAGGCCGAGGGCGACCTGGTGTCGCTCGAACTCGCCCAACCGGGTATCGAACCCGTCCCGTTGCCCCAGCGCTGATCGATCCTGAAAACAAAAGCCCCTTTCCGCAAAGTGCGGAAAGGGGCCGGGGATGGCACGAGACCACGACTAGACGCGCACGACATTCGCCGCCTGAAATCCCTTTGGTCCCTGTAGAAGGTCGAACTCCACGGTATCGCCCTCGTTCAGGGTGCGGTATCCATTTTCCTGGATGGCGGAGAAGTGCACGAACACGTCCTCGCCGCTGGACCTCTGGATGAATCCGTATCCTTTGGCCCCGTTAAACCACTTCACTGTTCCCTTCTCTCTCCCAACATGACTCCTTTCGCCGCAACTCAGTCTTCGGATTCTCCCCTGGCGTCCCCTGCGGAAGCAGGTGTTTCGGTTCGCTCCGCCGGTTTCCGGGAAGAGAGAAAAGGTTGCAGCTTTGACTCCGGCCTTCCCGGCAAACAAAAAAGGCTGCTGGTGCGGTCGAGGACGTGCGCTGTTGGGCAGCGCTTCGGCCCCGTCCACTTTCCGGCAACCCCAATCCCGCCGCGTGAAGTTCTCTAGCGAAGTGCAAAACCACCAACCCGTGTGCGCTGGCCGAACGGGCCAGACCTTGGCTTTTTCCCGGCAAAGGCACGGCATAATATTCATGCCGGCTGGAGTTTGGCAAGCGCTTTCGCGGACGACTGGACCATACTCCCAGGTTCAAGAACGCGAGGCGCCGTTCACCGTGGAATAATGTCGGCGATGCCCCATGACAGATGGCGTGACTTGGCGCTTTCCGTGTCTCTGGCCAACCTGTGTTTCGCGGGCGTTTGGCACCTCCTGATCTTCGCTGAACCCTTCTTCCTGCCTGCCTGGGGCTGGATCGACCTGGTTGCCATTACGCTTAACGTCGGCCTGCTTTCCGCTGTCTTCTGGGCGCTGCTCCGCCTGGGCAGGAAAGAAAACGCACCGCCGTTATTCCTAGTCTTTCGTTGGCTGCCCATGTTGGCCATCGTGGTCTTGCTCGACCTCTTCCGCCTGCGCCACGAACGCGCGCTGCAGGAGCGGCTGGATGTCTCCGAAGTCTTGCTCCTTGGGATTGTCCTGGCTGCGCTGGCGCTCTACCTGCTATGGCGCTGGCCGCAGCGCTTGCGCGCGTGGGCCGAACTCCTGGCGCTGTGGCTGGTAGCCTTTGTTCCGGTCACGTTTGTCCAGGCAGCGTGGCGCGTTGCCCAATCCGATGCCGGATTGGAACCCACCGTCACGGAAGCAGCGCGCCCGCACCCAAATTCCTCCGGGCGGCGCGTGCTCTGGCTGGTTTTTGATGAGATGGACGTGCGGCCCGCTTTTGTCGAACGGCCTGATTCGCTCCAGCTGCCGGAACTCGATCGCCTGCGCACACAGTCGCTGACTGTGACCCAGGCTCACCAAGCGGGCACGCAGACCGCGCAGGCCATGACCTCTATCCTGCTCGGAAGGCAGGTGTACCAGTTGCGCCCCCAGGGAAAAGCGGACTTTTGGGTTGGCTGGGATCCGGGCAAGGAACCGGATGTGCCTTTCCGCCGGCAGCCCAACCTTCTCCGGCGCGCGCGACAGGCTGGCCTGCTCACGGCTGTGGTGGGCTGGTACCTGCCCTACTGCCGCTTGCTTGGTGGCGACCTTTCACACTGCACCTGGCAAAGCATGGATGCACCTGCTCGCAGCCAGGATCCCGGCTTGCGTGAAATCATGCTTGGCCAACTCTCAAGCCTCCTGCCCCTTGCCCAGCGCCGCCATCATCTGGCGCAATACCGTGCTCTGCTGCACGAGGCGCGCAAGGTTGTAACGCACCCCGGCCCGGGCCTGTTCCTGGTCCACCTGCCGCCGCCGCATGAACCGGCCATCTATGACCGCCGCCGCGGCGACTTTACGCTCTGGAATTTCCGCCACGACTGGTACCTCGACAACCTGGCGCTCGTCGACCGCACCGTGGGAGAGCTGCGCCGTGCCATGGAGCAGGCCGGCGTCTGGGAAGAAACGGCTGTGCTCGTCACCGCCGATCATTCCCTGCGCTACTATCGCAACCTCAACCCGCGCACCGATCCCCGCGTTCCCTTCTTGCTGAAACTGCCGGGACATTCCCAGGGCGTGGAGTACGCAGCGCCCGTACACGCGCTTCTGACCCACGACCTGATCCGGGCGCTGATCAACGGCGAACTCGCCAATCCTGAGGCCGCGGTGCGCTGGCTGGAAGCACATGCCCGCTCCGACGCTGCCCGCAATCAAGCCTCTCCATAGACAAATGGCGTACCGTTCTCGCCCGTGCGATACCATGTTCCGGCAGGCAGCAACCCGGCGGTCTCGCCGGCATCTAACTGGAAGTCATCCATGGGGGCAAGGATACAGATGGGAACACAGCAATCCGGACGTAGGATAGAGCTGTTTCTGGCGGCATTTGTTTTGCTGGCGTTGGGAATTTCCGGCGGCGCCGTTTTCGCCCAGGACGCGGACTCCGGCATTGACCCCTCCCAACCCAAAGGCACCACGCCGGAGGAAATCATCCGCCGCTTCGCCGCCAAAGAGAAGGAGTTTAAGGAGGCGCGCGAGCTGTACACCTTCCGCCAGGACGCCAAGGTGCAATCCCTGAACGGCAACACGGTGGACGGTGAGTACCGCATGGTGGTGGACATCACGTTTGATAGCTCGGGCCGCCGCGTGGAGCAAGTGGTCTTTGCGCCGCAGTCCACTCTGCGCCGCATCGGCATGACGCGCGAGGACATCGACGACCTGGAAAAACGCCTCCCCTTTGTGCTCACATCCGATGAGATTGGTCAGTACAACATCCTCTATGTCGGCCAGCAGCGCGTCGATGAACTGGATACCTATGTGTTCGACGTCAGCCCCAGGACGATTGAAAAAGAGAGGCGTTATTTTGAGGGACGCATCTGGGTGGACAACCTCGACTTTCAGATCGTCAAGACGCACGGCAAGAACGTGCCCGACATCCGCAAGAAGAACGAGGAGAATCTCTTTCCCAAATTCACGACATACCGTGAGCAGATTGATGGCCAGTACTGGTTCCCCACGTACACCCGCGCCGATGACACCTTGCGATTCACCAGCGGCGACGTGCGCATCCGCATGATCGTGAAGTACACCAACTACCAGCGCTTCGGCTCCAAGGTGCGCATTACCTACGAGGGACAGGAGCTCCCCAAGGGAGAGAAGCAGGAAGCGCCCCCGCAGTAAGCCGAGTCTTCAGTAGTAGAGATACTTGCGCCAGCGCTCGTCGGAGCGCCCGATCATGCGCATGATGTGGCGGCTGGTGTGCAGGTTGAAGGCTCGAGGTTCGCGCAACAACTGCATCTCCGCTTCCGCCGCCAGGCGGTTGCCCTTGCGCCGGTTGCAGGGGTGGCAGCAGGCCACCAGGTTCTCCCACGTGGACAGCCCTCCGCGGGAGCGCGGCACCACGTGATCGAGCGTCAGCTCGCTGGAGTGCAGCACGGAGCCGCAGTACTGGCAGGTGCTGCGGTCGCGAAGCAGGATGTTCTTGCGCGAAAGCGCGCGCGTCTGGTGCGGAATGCGGCGGTACTCGAGCAGCCGGATCACCGACGGCAGGCGGATGGCCAGCCGCGCCGAGTGCAGGTAGTGGCCGTTTTCCTCCTCCGTTCGCGCCACGCCCTTCAGAACCAGCACCACCGCGCGCCGCGCCGCGCAGATGTTGATGGGCTCGTAGGAAGCGTTCAGCACCAGCACCGGAAGCTGCATCACCGCGTGTCCGTTGCCGGACTGGTGCGTGGCAACCTCCGTCACCGCCACCTGAACCTGTCCCGATTTGTGCAAACGAGCCGTCATGCTCAAGCCTGTTCCAATGCCGGTGCCAGCCGCGCCTCTCCCTGCAATACCCGCGCCACCGTGGCCACCAGCACCTGCCCGGCGCCAGCCCGGAGCAGGACGCGCGCGCACTCCGCCACCGTCGCCCCGGTCGTCACCACGTCGTCCACCAGCACCACGTCGCGTCCCGCGATTTCTCCCGGGAGCGCAACCGCAAACGCGCCCCGCACGTTCTGTCGGCGCTGCCGCCGCGTCAGCCCGGTTTGCGAGGGCGTAGGGTGCCGCCGCCGCAGCGCGCCTCCGCTGAGTTCCAGCCCTCGCAGGGGCGTCTTGCTGAGTTCCTCCAGCGCCGCCCGGGCGATGACTTCCGCCTGATTGAAGCCCCGCTGCCTCTGCCGGACCACGTGTAACGGCACCGGCACCACGAGCGGTGCTCGCGCCCCGAACTCCGGCGCCAGGCCTTGTACCACTTCCGCCAGAATGCGGCCCAGCACCTGCGCTGCCGGCCGCACCTGTTCATACTTTAGAAGATGAATCAGGCCGCGCAGGTTGCCGTCGTATGTGCCCCAGGCCCGCGCCACGCGAAAGGGCGGCTTAATCCGCCGGCACAGGCCGCACAGCACCACACCTTCCGCCCCGGCCGCATGCGGGCTCTGAACGCGCTCGCCGCACCGGGCGCATGTCGGCCCGGTTATGGGGGACAAATCGTCCAGGCAGGCGCCGCAGACGGGCAATCGCGAAAGTTGTTCGAGGGGGGCGTTGCAGAGGCGGCAATCCGAGGGGAAGAGCGTGGCGAAGAAGCTGTCGCTCGCCACACCCAGGAGCGAAGCGAATGTACTTCGCCCCTTGGAGTTTTTGACTCGGGCGCGAGTTAGCTCACCGGCACTGCTGAAGACGACCCTCCGTCCCACCGCAAACGGCAAGGGACGACCGCCGGGGCCGGTGGGGTAA
>CAYRII010000196.1:0-5432 GCA_964424245.1 uncultured Terriglobales bacterium
GAGATGGGCGAAGTCCATCTGCTCCGGGGTGGGGCGGAAGGAATACTTTTCCGCGGGCAGCGACTCGGCTGCGGCCACCAGGTTTTTGGAGTTGCGCTCCAGCTGCTGCTTGACAGTGGCGGAAACCGGGTTGGGCGCCGGGGCGGAATCTTCCTGGGCACAAAGGGAGAGGGGCGCGAACAAGGCGAAAACAACCAGGGCTGCGAAGGGCTTCATAGTGGTTTCTCCGGTGACGGCCGACACTAAACGCAAGTGCGGGGCGGTGTCAACGGTTTTGGGGCGAATGGGAGGGGCCAGAGGCCGGCGGGCGGCAGCGCAGAGGAGCAAGCGGGGAGGCGTGGGTCAATCCATTGCGAAGGTGTCCACGGCCACGGCGACGCCGAATTTTTCCAGCGATTTGGTGACGCGCAGGATGCGTCCTGTGGCGTGCACGCTCATATCCATGGTGAGGGTGACTTCCTTGGGCATGACAAACGCGAGCTCGACCTGGGCTCCGGGTTCGACGGCGACATCGGTGTAGAGAAAGACGCCGGTCTCGCTGACATCCTTGGTGATGCCTTCCACGTTTCTGGGCTCCGGGCCGAGGATGCGCACCCGGATGGGCACAAAGCGAGAAAAGCGCTTGAGGGAGCGATGTTCCTTTCGCCAGAAAGACATGACCGGCTCCTGCCACCGGCGGTGGCCCAGGCCATGGAGGCATGGGGAAAAGAGGGCCGGCGAGTCCGCCAATGCGCAGGCAGACGGTAGTACCAAAAAGGAATCCATGTCAAGAAAACGGGGCCAAAGCGAGATGACCAAAGTAACGCCACCACCGGGCCATTGGCACGAAGGAAGCAAGACGCTAGGCTGATAGCATGAAGCAAGGAATCCGAAGTTCACAGGAACAATTCCGGCGCGCCGATGGCACGGCACGCCTCAAGGCGCGGGCCAAGAGCGTGGCGATAAGCGCTGCGGAGTTCACGTTTTTTCTCTCCATTCCCCTGGCGCTGATGAGCGCCTTCTGGGTGGTGCTGAACGACAAGCGGGAGTCCATCCTGGCGTTCCTGCTGAGGTGATAGTAGAAGGGCCTACCCTCAGGGGCTAAAGCTCCGCATTCCATGAGCTCGGAGACGGCATGGCTAAAGCCATGCCCTTCCCCTTTTGCGAGGCAAGCATTCTCGAGCCGGCTGTCATTCTCCCATGACCTTGATGACGACGCGCTTGACGCGGCGGCCGTCGAACTCCGCATAAAAGACCTGCTGCCAGGGGCCGAGGTCGAGCTTGCCGGCGGTGACGGGCAAGAGCACCTCGTGGTGCAGGAGCAGGCTCTTAAGGTGGGAGTCGGCGTTGGTTTCGCCGGTGCGATGGTGGCGGTAATCCTGGCGGAAGGGCGCGAGCTTTTCCAGCCATTCGTCGATATCGGCGATGAGCCCGTCTTCGTGGTCGTTGACGTACACCGAAGCGGTGATGTGCATGGCCGAGACCAGCACCATGCCCTCGCGGATGCCGCTTTTTTTGACCGCGCTTGCCACCTGCGGAGTGATGTGCACGTACTCGCGGTGCTTTTTGGTGTTGAAGGTGAGGTATTCGGTGTGAAACTTCATGGCAATTCCCCGGTTCTGGGATGCGCGCGGCCGTCGCGCGGTTGAGGCGGCTGTGGCCATGCAGCAAGCCGATGCGAGCGGCCCGGCTATTTTGCGGCCAACTGCTGCAGCAGGTCCGCGATCAGCTTCTGCGCCTCGCCGAAAGAGCGCTGGTACTCGAGGAACTGGCGGTTGAGCTCGATGGTGCGCTCAGGGCCAAACTGGCCGCGCAGAATCATGTCGCGCACGTGCACCGGATTGGGCAGCAGCGCCTCTTCCTGCACTTCTTCGAGAGCCGTGTTGGGGTCGTAGTGATACATGGAGCCGATTACCCGGGTGACCAATCTACATCATTTCCGTGCCCCAGAGGTCGTGCAGGTGGAGGAGGCCCTGGAGACGGCCGCCGCCATCGACGACCACAAGGGAGGTAATTTTTTTCTGCTCCATCAGGCTGAGGGCGGCAGCGGCGAACTCCTCGGCGGAGATGGTCCGGGGCGAGCCGGTCATGCAGTCGCCGGCGGTGAGGTCAAGAATCTCCTTGCCGCGCTTTTCGAGCAGGCGGCGGAGGTCGCCGTCGCTGATGAGGCCGACGAGTTTTTCTCCTTCCACGACGGTGGTGACGCCCAGTCCTTTGCGTGACATTTCGTAGATAACGTCGGGCATTTTGGCGGAAGGCGCGACGCGGGGCACGTCGTCTCCGGTGTGCATGAGCGCGGCGACGCGCGCCAGCTTCTTGCCCAGCTTGCCGCCAGGGTGGAGGTTGGCGAAGTCCTCAAGCTGGAATCCGCGTTTTTCGGCGATGGCCAGGGCGAGGGCGTCGCCCAGCGCCAACATGGTGGTGGTGGAAGCGGTGGGCGCGAGGCCGAGCGAGCAGGCTTCCTGGTCGATGGAGCAGTCGAGCGCGACGTCGGCGGCCTGCGCCAGCGTGGAAGAGGATTGCGGCGCGGGGGCGGCGAACAGCGCGTCGCCGGTCATGGAGATGAGCGTGACCTGCAAGCGTTTGATGGTGGCCAGCAGGCGGAGGATTTCTTCGGTTTCGCCGCTGAGGGAGAGCGCGACGACGACATCACCCGCAACCAGCATGCCCAGATCGCCGTGGATGGCTTCGGCGGGATGGAGAAAAAGCGCGGGGGTGCCGGTGGAACTGAGCGTGGCGGCGATCTTGCGCGCCACGATGCCGCTCTTGCCCATGCCGGTGACCACGGCGCGGCCGCGGCATCCGTGCAGGAGCTCGACGGCGCGGTCGAAAGCCGCGGCCATGGGCCCGGCAATGCGGTCTGCCAGAGCCTTCAGGGCCTCGGCCTCGATGCGGACAACGTTCTCGCCTACGCGGTTCATGGGAAGGAAGATGGTAACAAAAAGGACGTGGGTACGGTTTGTAGAGCGGGAGTCTCGCGGGGTGCGGTTACCCAGCGACTACGCGCTGGGCTCACCCGAACTGATCGCCTGAGGAAGAGTTTCTCGCCCTGTTACGCAAACATGGTCTGGCAGCGGATCCAGCACAGGTGTTTGCATAGAGTGCCGCCCCTACGGGGCTCGGAGAGTTTTTGGGAATGCCTACCCAGCGCTCACGCGCTGGGCTCACCCACATGCCGCCCCTGCGGGGCTGGTTCCCGAATGAGCATACATCCAGGCCCTGTCGCAGGTTGTGTGGTCGCTGCGGGGCTCGGATGATTGGGCACGGATACGCGTGTTCATGCGCTGGGCTCACCCGAACTGATCGCCTGACGCACGGCCAGCAACTCCTGGAGCAACTCGCGGAGGTGGAGCAGGTCGAGGGCGTTGGGGCCGTCGGATTTGGCCTGCGCGGGATTATCGTGGACTTCGAGGAAGACGCCGTCCGCACCCGCAGCCACGGCGGCGCGCGCCAGCACGGGGATGAACTCGGGCTGCCCGCCGGAGACGGACTGGCCGTCGGCGCCGGCCGAGGGAAGCTGCACGGAGTGGGTGGCGTCAAACACCACAGGCGCAAAGCGGCGCATGACGGGCAGCGAGCGCATGTCCACCACCAGATTGTTGTAGCCGAAGGAAGAACCGCGCTCGGTGAGGAAGATGCGCTGGTTGCCGGTGGAGCGGACTTTTTCCACGGCGTGGCGCATGTCCCAGGGAGAGACGAACTGTCCTTTTTTCACGTTGACGGCGCGGCCGGAGTGGCCGACGGCGAGCAGCAGGTCCGTCTGGCGGCAGAGGAAGGCGGGGACCTGAAGGATGTCCGCAGCCTCGGCCGCGCGGGGCACGTCGGCGGCTTCGTGCACGTCGGTGAGTACGGGAACTTTGACCGACTCGGCGACGAGGCGCAGAATGCGCAGGCCTTCGGTGATGCCCAGCCCGCGGAAGCTGGAAAGCGACGTGCGGTTGGCCTTGTCGTAGGACGCCTTGAAGATGTAGGGAAGGTGCAAGGCGCGGGCCACGCCGGCGATGGACTCGGCCATCTTGAGGGCGTGGTCCTCGCTCTCAATCACGCAGGGGCCGGCGATGAGAAACAGCTTGCCGCCGCCGATGGTGAGGTCGCCAATCTGGAATGAAGTTGCGGCGTTCATGTTAACGGGCTCAGTATAGCAACGCCGGGGCTCCCGCAAGACAAAGCCAACCGCTTCGTGGTCCCCCAAGAGAAAAGCCAATACCACTGGCTTCAAGAATGCTTTGTGGCAGCGTGAGTTCCAAACCTCAGGGGCTAAAGCCCGGTATTAATGCGGCTCCGGTACGGCACGGCTGAAGCCATGCCCCTCCGAAAACTACTTTTGGACCAGTTCTAGCGCTTGGCCACTTTTTCCGGGCGGTGGAAGAGCTCGATTTCCTCCGTGTGCTTCTGCGCGCGGCGCGCGTGGCGGTGGTCGTAGGAGGCGCGGATGAAGGCCTGAAAGAGAGGATGGGGCTCGAGCGGCTTGGACTTGAACTCGGGATGGAACTGGCAGCCGAGGAAGTAGGGATGGCTGGCCGGATCAAGCTCGACGATTTCCACGTAGGTACCATCGGGCGTGGAGCCGGTGATTTTGAGCCCGGCGCCGGTGAGCAGCGATTCGTACTCGCGGTTGAACTCGTAGCGGTGGCGGTGGCGCTCGGAGATCTCCAGCGCGCCATAGGCCTGGTGCGCGAAGGAGCCGGGCTGCAGCTTGCAGGCCCAGGCGCCCAAGCGCATGGTGCCGCCGAGCTCGTCCACGCCGCGCAGCTCGCGCAGCTTGTAGATGATGCGGTGGGGAGTGGCGGGATCGAACTCGCTGGAATCGGCGCCATCAAGGCCGCAGACGTTGCGCGCGTATTCGATGCAGGCGGTCTGCATGCCGAGGCAGATGCCGAAATAGGGCACCTTCTTTTCGCGGGTATAGCGAATGGCGTTGAGCATGCCGGCGATGCCGCGCTTGCCAAAGCCGCCGGGGACGAGAATGCCGTCGTAGGGCTCGATTTGGGACTCGTAGGAGCGGTCAGCCGGGTCTTTGGTTTCCAGGCCTTCGGCCTCGACCCAGGTGAGGTTGAGCTTGAGATTGAAGGCCAGCGCACCGTGGGTGAGCGCCTCCTTCAGGGACTTGTAGGAGTCTTCGTACTCGACGTACTTGCCGACGATGCCAATGGCAACCTCGTCGCGCGGGTTGTAGACGCGGCGAACGAGTTCTTCCCAGTCGGCAATATTGCGCTCGCGCGCCTGGAGCCGCAGGTACTTGAGGACGAGGGTATCCACACCCTCGCGGGCGAAGACGACGGGCACTTCGTAGATGGAAGCTACGTCCTTGGCGGTGATGACAGCGTCTTCTTCGACGTTGCAGAAGAGCGCGATTTTGGACTTGATGTCCTTGCCGAGGAAGCGGTCGGTGCGGCAGAGCAGGATGTCGGGCTGGATGCCGACGCTGAGCAGCTCCTTGACGGAGTGCTGCG
>CAYRII010000197.1:0-4978 GCA_964424245.1 uncultured Terriglobales bacterium
GGCCCGGGCCAGCAGGTGTTGCAGGTGGTCGAGGTCAATTGGTTTCTGGATAAAATCGTAGGCGCCATCGCGCATGGCGGCCACAGCATCGGGAATGCTTCCATAGGCCGTCATGACGACCACGGGAATGGTCGGGTCAGCCTCCAGTGCGGCTCGCAATACGTCCATGCCAGTGCCGGTGGGCAACTTGAGGTCGGTCAGAACCGCGGAGAAACGCTGCCGGCGCAGGAGAGTTGCTGCATCCGGCACGTCGGCGGCGGCGGCAACCTGAAACTTCATGCGTTTGAGGGCCGTCGTCAGCATGGTCCTCAGTTCAGTCTTGTCTTCGACCAAAAGAATGGTGTCCATAAAGGAAAAGCCCCCGGTGCCGGTTGTGCGGCCGGGGGCCCGTGAAAGCTTGTGCCTATTCGCCCCAGGAGCTGGGATGCCCGGCGCGGCGCAACTCCTCGCGCAAGTCTTCCAGTTTTTGCTTGGCAGCTTCCAGTTCCTGTTGCTTGGCGGCAATGTCGGCTTGAAACTTGCGCTGCTGCTCGGCGAACTTGGCTTCGTCGCGCAACCGGGTTCCGGCATCCGCGTAAAACGAAGCCCCCTGGAGCCTGTTCTCCCGCTGCAGCAGATCCAATTCGCGCTCCAGACTCGCCACGCTGCTTTTTTGCTCTCCGATGCGGGCGCGCCATTCGGCCTCTGCCGCGGCGGGATCGGCCGCTGCAGCGGTTTCGCCCTTGCCAGACGCCGCCGCGCCCCGTGATGCAGGTTGCGACGACGCTGGTTCCGCCGCGGCTTCGCTGCCGCCCGGCCCGCTGACGATGGTCAGGCTCGTCGTGCGGGGAAGGTTGTCGTTGGTATAAACCTTGGTTGTCGGCGATGCGGGCCCCTTTTTCTTGCGCTGTTCACGAGCCAGGTCGCCCAGCGACTGTGCCACTGCCGAAACGGTCAGGGTGACCGCCAGGGCAAGGAGAATCACGATAGGTAGACTGCGCTTCATTCGAATGTTCCCTCCGGCCGGAATCAGCACTTCCTCGGCCAAGCCCCGACCCACAGCCCGTTGCAAAGCCAAGTCCCCGGGCCGGACTACCCATAGATTCTACCCCTGTTCCGGCCCGTTCGGGCCACCTTGTCGTGCAGGAAACGACAGGGTAAACGTGCTGCCCGAAGCGTCGCTTCCCACCCCGATCTCACCACCGTGCTCGGTCACAATGCGGTGCACCAAGGCCAGCCCCAGGCCGGTGCCGCTGGATTTGGTGGTAAAGAAGGGAAGAAAAATGCGCGGCAAATGTTCCTGGGGGATTCCCGCTCCGTTGTCCCGCAAAATGATCTGCATTTTCGTCCCCTCCAGCCGGGCGGAGACCTCCACGGTTACGCGCATCCCGTTTTTCCCGGATTCGGCGCTGTTGCGCAACAAGTTGGAGAATGCCTGCCGCAGGGCCGTGCGATCGCCAATCAAGGGCAGGCCCGAAGGTACCTCAGACAGGCGGAGATCCACGCCGCATTCCTGGGCACACTCTTCCAGCAAAACCCGCGCCTCCAGGGGTTCTGGAACCAGACCAAGTGGGCGGGCAAAGTTCAAGAAATCGGTCACGATGCGGGTGAGGTGGTTGGTTTCCGACACGATCTTCCCGGAAAACTCCTGCACAGTTTCCGGAGGATTCTCCGTGCGCAACATTTGCGCGTAACCGGAGATGGTGGCCAGCGAGTTCTTGAACTCATGCGCAATGCCTGCCGACATTTCACCGAGGGAGGCAAGATTTTCCCGTAGCCGCATCTGCCGTTCGAGGTTCGTGATCTCGGTTAAGTCGCTCACCAGGCACGCGACTCCAAGGGCTTCGCCGGATCCGGCGCGGACCCGGGAAAGCGTGACCCCCAGTACTCGCGCGACCCCGCCGGGCGTGGTGTACTCCACCTCTAGCCGGCGAAAGGTCCGGCCCTCCCGCAAGGCGAGTTCCACCGCCTCCACCAGATCGGCGGCCGAGGAGACCGACTCACCGGTTTCCTGCCGAACGCTGCTGGCGCCTTGAAAAAGCTGACGAGCGTGCAGGCCGGTGGGCGAGGCATAACCCAGGATGCCCCGGGCGGCCTGATTGGCCTGCCGCACCATACCGGACGGGTTAAACAGCAACACCCCGCTGGCAAGATTGGAGAGCACGGCCGCGCTAATGGTCTCCGAAGCTTCCGCGCGCTCCCGCTCGCGCTGGCGCAGTTGATTGAGCTCCTTCTCCTGCTCTTTAAGACGCTGAATCACGCCCTGGAAGGCCGCGGCGGCAAAGGTCTCGCCCTCCATCGAGGGCAGGCGTTGTGGCTGCACTCCGGGGGACAGCAGTTGGCGCCGCATGCGGCGGATGAGGAAGAACCCCACCAGAACTGCCAGTGCTCCGGCCAGCCCCAGCAGCACCATCGTGACCACCACCGGGTTGGTCAGCACCTTCACTGGTATGGCCTCCAGTACCAGTGCAGCACGGCGTCTCCGAAAAACGTAGCCAACAGCGCCACTCCTCCCAGAAACACCCCAAAGGGCATTTCGTAGTAACGATAGACCATTCTTGCGGACTTCCAGGCGCGGCGTCGTGCCGCCTCAGCAGATTCCCCGTGGGCCGTCATGCGCCGCCGTGTGCGCTTCACCCACACGCCCAGCACGGTCGCAATTCCGAAAAGCGAACCTGCGACTGAAGCGCTAAAGAGTGTGAAGATGGTGAGCCGCGTTCCCAGAAACGCTCCCACCATGGCCATGAGCTTCACATCGCCAAACCCCATGCCTTCCACACCGCGCGCCCGCAAGTAAAGCGCTCCGGCCCCGTAGATGAACGAAGCGCCAATCGCAGCTCCCAGGAGGGAGTCCCCCAGTGAAAGCAATCGCCACGTAACCTGCGGTGGTCCGGGCAAGGAAACCAGAGACGGCAGGAACCGCGCCACCAGGTCCTCGACCGGAACCAGCAGGCTGAACCCGAGACCCAACGCAGTGCCTGGCAGAGTCATCTTGTCGGGAAGCAGCTTGGTCTCCGCGTCGGTGAAGACCAGCCCCAGGAGCAGGAATCCGAAAACGGAATACTTCAGAGTGGCCAGCGTGAGGCCAAAAGTCGAATAGCAGAGAATGAAAAGCAGTCCCGTCAGAAGTTCCACAACGGCGTATCGCGGGGAGATGCGGGCCCGGCAGGAACGGCACCGGCCTCCCAGAACGATCCAGCTGAGCACAGGAATGTTATCCAGAGCGGCGATCGGCGCCCTGCAGGCAGGGCAGGATGAGCGCGGGCGCACCACCGAGAGCCCGCGCGGCAGGCGGTGGATACAGACGTTCAAGAAACTGCCCCAAGCCAGTCCCAAAACAAACATGGATCCGGCCAGCAAGAAATCCATCAGATGCTTCGCCTTTGCGGAGCGGCCCGCCCGGAACTGGCTAGATTATACGTCCGGTGGCTGCGGGAACTCTGCGGGGAGCACCCTCGTCTACACCCCGTCCAGCACGCGCAAGAGTTCCCCGGAGAGCAAGACTGCGCCTTCCACGGCGGGTGGCAATGTGCCAGACCAGCGAATTCGCGTGCCGTCCAACAGCCGTGTTTCGGGAGGTCGATTCCTCCAGCCTTGCGGCGTTTCCTCTCGAATCGCCACGGAGAATGCTGCGATTTCGCCCGGGTCAGCCTGCTTCCATTGATAGAGCAACCCTTCCAATTCCTCCGATAGGATTTCGGAGGGCAGCAGACAGAGGATCCAGGGACTGGCGGCCCCATGCAGCAGAGTTTCGCTGTCGGCCGCTTGCGGAAACGCATGGACTACCGCGCCATACTGGCGAGCGACTGCAACCGTTCGGTCCTGCGAGCCGTGGTCGATGACCATCACTGCATCACAGGGACGCAGGGATTCCAGCGCCCGGCCAATGCGCCGTTCATCGTTGTGCGTATGGATCAAGGCACTGATCGTGGGCATGCTAGGAGATCGCGGGAGTTATCGTACAGAAAAACCGGCCGGCAAAGGGTGGAATGCGCCGGCCGGTTCGAGATTACCGCGGGTATACCCACTCAGTTGTCGGATTCGTCGTATTCCATTCTCGTGCGCTCCTGGCGCTGGCTCGATGCCGGCGTCACCGTAAGCGAGCTTTCCAGATGAAAAGTCAACACTGATTCCGATGGCACCTTGATCTGCTGGCCTTTGGTGGCAGCTTGCACGCCGGTTCCGGCTCCCGCACCCACCGCTGCGCCAATGGCCGCGCCCTTGCCGCCGCCGGCCAGTCCGCCAATAATGGCGCCCAGGGCCGCGCCTCCGCCCACGGTGGCTGCCGTTCGCTTGCCGCGCGAGGAGCCTTGCTGCGTGAACTGGTCCGTTTCCAGACGGTACGACCTGCCGTTCACGATCAGCCGCGTCAACTCCAGCGCAATTTCCGATCGTCCCTTGAAGCGGCCCGCGCTTCTCAACTCCACCACCCGGCCCTCAATCTCCGCTCCGGCTGGAACCACAACGCGGTCGCCTTCCACGAGTGGTGACTCCAGCGAAGCGCGAAACGTATCGCCCAACTCATTTTTCTCCGAGTCCACGGAGTCAATCATGCGGATGGCCACAGCCGTGCCCGCTTCGATGGTCACTGGCTGCGGAACAGGCGGTGCCACGGGCTGGGCCGGAACACTGGGCTGTGGGGTGCTTGCCACAAGCGGCTCGCTCGCCGGAACCGGGTTGGACCTGGGTGCCGCCGCGGCGCGTTGTACTGGGCGCGCCCGTTGGGCCGATGCAGCCGGTTCGGGCTCCTGCGTTTGCTGAACAGAAGCTTGAACAGGCGCCACCTGCAAATTGTTCACCACTGTTTTCACGCCCTCGACTTGCGCGGCGTCGTTGGCGGCGGCAATGCGTTCCATCTCGCTGGAGACCGTACCAGCAAGGGTCACCACCCCTTTGCTGGCTGTGACCTGGATCTGCTTGGTCGTTACGGCCGGGTCGGAGAACAACTTGCTCTGCACGTCACCCTGGATCTGTGCGTCGCTGCGGCCGCGCGAGCATC
>CAYRII010000197.1:4988-5430 GCA_964424245.1 uncultured Terriglobales bacterium
CCAAAAGGGTCGTGAGCAGAATCGCCAGGATAGATACGTTTGCCAGGAACCTTGTTTTCATGAGTTGCCCCCTGCTGTTCCATTCTGGACCAGCATTTGAGTTAGATGCGTGCCCGAAGCAAAAGACTGCCTGTTTTGGAACCCTTCAGGATAATAACCCGCGCGCCGGCCAGGAGTTGCTTTACCTGCGAGGCGGTACTGCTCTAATTTGGTTCACTCAGTACCTGCGAGGCCGCCATGTGGAATCTGGCCGAGGGATGTGATACAAGAATCGTCCCCCAGAAAGGGTCCGAATGTCCATCCGAGTGGAACGCAGTGAACTTGACCCGGAAGACGGCCGCTGCCAGTACTACGTGTCTCTGAAGCCGTATCAGTCGCGCGACGATCTGGATGTGCAAATCCGGGTTCCGGTTGAGGTGGCGGTTTCAGTTTCGGAGACGGG
>CAYRII010000198.1:0-5406 GCA_964424245.1 uncultured Terriglobales bacterium
GTTCGCTGGCCTTGACTGGTCGGGACAGCCGGACGTCGCGGCGCGCGGCCACGTTTCCTTTGCTGTTCACCGCAACGGCGTGGAATTCCACTTCGTACGTCTGGGCGCCGTCCAGCCCCGCTTGGCTTGTGAGCGCTTTCGGATTCACCAGAAACTCCACCAGCACGATCATCCTTGGGCTGGGCGCCGGTGGAATAATGCGGGCGTCAAACACGATCAACGTCGCCGGCGAAGCGCCGGAAGTCAGCGCCAGGTCCAGGTCGCCTTGGGCCGCCTTTGACTCCGTTTCCCACTTCCGGGGATCGTATGCGTAGTAGCCCCTTCGGTGCCGTACAACCTGCCCGGGGCGCTTCACTTGCACCTTGAGTTCGCGGAATTTTCCGTCCCAAGTCTTGTTTTCCGCGTAGTAGCTGAGGACGTAATAGGCCGAGCCTTCTGCAATGCCGGCAGCCACCGCATTGTCGATGTCATTCCGGTTTCGGAAGACACGTCCACCGGTGAAATCAGCCAACACCTCCATGCTCTGTTGCGTGTCTATCAGTTGCCTGCTCGAGCGCTCCAGCGCCGCCGCGAACGCTGGGCCTCTCAGCGCATGGCCCGTTGCGGGATCCGTTCCCGCGTTGCTCGCATGAATTACACCGAGGCCCACGAGCCCTCGCGCATCCACCGGATACACGGCGACTCTAGCGTCGGTCAGCAAGGCGGTAGTCACCATCACCTCGGTAACATAGGAGCTTTGGATTCGGATGGTTTGCAGAGGAAATGCCGCGGAAACCCAGATGAGGTTCTTCCGGCCCGGCAGGGCCGCCATCGAACGGCCGATGGCGCGCAGGGCCGCGAGCGTTCCCCTGACCCGCATGTCGCGAGCCACGATGGCCTGTTCCCTGTAGAACTCCCGCAGTTGTCGGTAGACTCTTGCGTCGCGTGGAGCGGGAGCAAGCCGGTTCACGTCCTCCATGGAGAGTTCTCGTGACAGTTGGGGTCGAAACGCTGCCACCGCTGCGTGCAATTGCGCGGGGTCGTCCGTGAAATCCTGCAGCAGCTTTAGCGACGTCCCCAGCGCATACACCGCCATCGGCTGGCCCTGCTTCAGTTGGGTCTCCAGGTATTTGAGAAGTTGCAGCCTGGCGTAGGCCTGGTCCAGCATCGCCGTGTTTCTTGCATCCAGTACAAGCAAGGTCACTGGTTCCGAGGTGTTCCGATACTCAGGTCGGTTCGTATAGACATTCGGCGGGAGCGGTGGCGCGGTGGTGGCGGTTTCACCCGCCAGGTGGAAGGAAGCGGAGGCGAGGCGTACGGGCTTTCCGTTTTCGTAAACGTCGAATTCCTGTACCTTCAGGTCGCGCACCGGCTGCCCCTGCCCGTCTGTCACAACTGCGTCTACCAGCACGAGGCTGGAGTTGACCCTTATGACCGGCTGGGGAGCATGCGTCTCGGGAACTTGCGTGAATCCACCTGCCGTCGGCAGGCAAGCGGCCAGAAAGACGAGAAACACATTTAAACGGCGAGGCCGCATTCGCACTGCTCCGTGGTGAAAACAAATGGGGGCCCGGGAACCACTTCAGGCCGGACAGATTACTCCAGCCCGCGCTTCTTCCTTATTTCAATGCTCAGCCGCTTGATCTTCTGATTGAGCGTGGAGAGCGGGATGTGGAAGCGCTCGGCGGCCTCGGTCTGGTTCCAGCTGGTTTTTTCCAGCATGTCGGTGACGATGCGGCGCTCGCAGTCATGCATGATGTCGAACAGCGAAGCGTCGGGCCGTGTTTCCCACAATCCGGCGGAGGCGCCGCGCCCCAGCACTTCGTCGGGCAGGAGCTCGATGCCAATGTTCAGGCCCGAGGAGAGCACCACCGCGCGCTCAATCACGTTTTCCAGCTCGCGCACGTTGCCCGGCCAGGGGTAATCCACCAGCGGCCGCAGGGCCTCGGGAGCGATAACGGGCTGCGGCTTGTCGTTCTCCCGCGCGAACTGGCGCAGGAAGTGCTCAATCAGCAGCGGAATGTCCTCGCGACGGGCGCGCAACGGCGGCAGGTCCACGGTGATCACGTTCAGGCGGTAGAAGAGGTCCTCGCGGAAGCGGCCCTCGGCCACCATTTGCTTCAAATCCACGTTGGTGGCGGCGATCACGCGCACGTCCACCTGGATTTCCTGCACGCCGCCCAGGTGCATGAACTTGCGGTCCTGCAGCACGCGCAGGATCTTGGACTGCGTGTCCAGGCTCATGCTGCCGATCTCGTCCAGGAAGATGGTGCCCCGGTCCGCCACCTCGAACAGGCCCTTCTTGGAGGCGATGGCGCTGGTGAACGCGCCCTTGACGTGCCCGAAGAGCGTGGACTCGAGCAGGTCCGGCGGCATGGAACCGGTGTTGACGGGCACGAACGACCGGTCCTTGCGCGGCGAGTTCATGTGGATGGCTTTGGCGATCAGCTCCTTGCCCGTGCCGCTTTCCCCCTGCACCAGCACCGTGGAGCGGCTGGGCGCCACCTGCGCCACCAGGTCGAAGATGCGCAGCATGGAATCGCTCTTGCCGATGATGTTCTCGAAGTTGTAGCGCTCCTTGAGCGCGCGCTTGAGCTGGACGACTTCCTCTTCCGCCTGCCGCCGCGCCACCACCGCGCGGATATCGGCCAGCAGCTTCTCATTGTCCCAGGGCTTCTGGATGAAGTTGACCGCGCCCGCCTGCATGGCGTTGACGGCGTTTTCCACCGTGCCGTAGGCGGTGATCATGATGACGGCGGCCTGCGAATCGCGCTCGCGGATCTCGCGCAGCACATCCAGGCCGGTGCGGCCGGGCAGCGCCAGGTCGAGCAGCACCAGGTCAAAGGGCCGGCTGCCCAGGCGCGCCAGTCCCTGCTCGCCGGAGGCCGCCACTTCCACCTGGAAGCCTTCGATTTCCAGCAGCCTTTCCAGTGATTCACGGATCGCGGCTTCGTCGTCGATGATCAGCACGGAGCCCGGCGCGCGGCCTTCGGCGTGGTTCAGCGGCGGGCGCGAAATGACGGCGGATTCAGACATGGACCGCCTTGCGCACCAGCGGGAATTCCAGGTGGAACGAGGTGCCGCCGCCCGCCCGGCTTTCCACGTGGATGCGCCCGGCATGCTCTTGAATGATGCCGTACGTGACGGAGAGGCCGAGGCCGGTGCCGCGGTTCTGGCCGTCGCGCCCGGCCGCTTTGGTGGTGAAAAACGGGTCGTAGATGCGGGCAATGTGCTCCGGGGCGATGCCGGAGCCGGTATCGGTAATGCGCACGCGCACGCGGTTGCCGTTGCTGGTGGCCACGGTCAGCGTGCCGCCCGAGGGCATGGCGTCCTTGGCATTGAGGAAGAGATTGAGAAACACCTGCTGCAGCTTGCCGGTGTTGCCCAGGATGGGCGCGAGCTCGGGCGCCAGGCGGTCCTCCACCTTCACCTGCGCGGTGCGGAACTGGTGCTCCAGCAGCGCCAGGGTGTCGCGGATCACCTTGTTCATGTCCACCTCGCTGAACTCGGTGCCGCTGGTACGGGAAAAGTTCAGCAGGTTGTTCACAATTTCCGAAGCGCGGAAGGTCTGGCGCGTGATCTTGTCCAGCAGCTCGGATTTGGGCTCGTCGCCGCGCACCTGCTTGGCCAGCATCTGCGCGTAGGAGGAGATGACTGCCAGCGGCGTATTCACCTCGTGCGCCACTCCCGCCGCCAGCAGGCCGATGGAGGACATCTTGTCCGCCTGCGAAAGCTGCGTCTCCAGCTCCAGGCGCTCCGTGATGTCGTCCACGATGATCAGCCGCCCCACGATGTCGAAATGCTTGGAGACCAGCGGCGCGATGGCGATGTTGGTGGTGCGCGTCTCGTTGGTGGGCAGCGGCAGCCGGAACTTGTAGAGATTGCGGATGCCGGGGTTCTGCCGCCCGCGGTAGAACTCTTCCACGAACTCCGCCGGCAGCACCTCGGCCAGCGGGCGTCCCAGCGCCTCGGAGCGCGGCCGCGCCAGCATCACTTCCATCTGCGAGTTCCACGACTCCACGCGGTCTTCCAGGTCCACCGCCAGCACGCCCACGTTGATGGACTCCACAATGTTTTCGTTGAACTCCTTCAGGCGCTCGTACTGCGTGGCCTTCTGCTGCAGCGAGGCGTAGAGGCGGGCGTTCTGGATGGCGATGGCCACATAGCCGGCGGCGGTTTCCAGAAGCTCCACGTCTTCGCTGTCCAGGAAGTCGCCTTCCATGGTTTTGCCCAGTCCCAGCACGGCGACGATGCGCTCCTGCAGCAGGCAAGGCAGGTAGTAATTGAGGTCGAGTTGCGCGATGGTGGCTTGCGCGGAAGGCGCTTCGCGCACCGCCTGATGCGTGTTCTCGAAGAACAGGTGTCCCTCCTGCCACTCCGGCCGGTTCTCGGCCAGGAAGGCGAGGTCGAGGTCCTCAGCAGGCGCGATGCCGTGCGATTGCACCATGCGGAAGCCAGTGCCGTCGCCGCCTTCGGAGAGGAAGACCGCGGCGCGGTCCACCATCAGCGTGCGCGAGAGGCGCTCCACCACCGAGCTGAGCATGCGGTCGAGGTCAGTTTCCGAATTCAGGTCGCGGCCAAAGGCGATCAGCGTCTTGCGATAGTCGTAACGCCGGCGGTAAAAGACGCGGTCGAGGCGCTCCTGGATCCAGTTCTTGATGGGATCAAACAGCAGCGCGGTCACCACGATGGCCGCCACCAGGCCCACGGTGCCGGCGCCCGGCACCTGCGTATGCACCAGCTCTGCGGCCAGCCCCACCACCAGGAAGAAGGCGGCGGCGATGGCGCCCGTGGCCAGCGTGTAGGCCATGCCGCGCTTGAAGATCAGGTCCACGTCCATCAGGCGGTAGCGCACGATGGCGTAGCCGAAGGTCAAGGGCAAGAGCACCAGCGAGAAGGCAGAGACCTTCATGGCCGCGGTGGGAAGTGCGCCCCACATATAGGGCAGCACGTAGAACAGGGCGAAGGGTGTGATGGCCAGAATGGTGCCGCGCGTCACCCACTTCATCTGTTGCCGCAGGATGGGTGTGGTGGCGCCGCGGTAGGTGTGCCACAGGACGGCCGCCGCCAGGACGAAAAACGCAACCAGGTAGAGCAATTGCATCCGGTCCAGGTTCCAGCGCAGCACTTCGCTGGCCTGGAGGCGCGTCAGGGCGAGCACCTGGACCGCCAGCAGCACCGCCCCGGGCGCGTACACCGCCGCCGGCAGCCACCGCCGCCGCTTGATGAACTCCTTGTCCTCCGGGAAGGTCAGCGCGAAGTGCAGGAACAGCGCCGGCTGCAGCAATCCGGCGACAATGTTCGCCCAGTAGATGATCTGGTCAAAATCACTCCAACTGAGGTCCACGGCGCTGAGTTTTCCCGTGTATTTGAAGGAATAGAAAATGAACGAGACCAGGCAAAAGATGTAAAAGTGCGTGGACTTGG
>CAYRII010000199.1:0-5384 GCA_964424245.1 uncultured Terriglobales bacterium
CTTACTGACACATCGGTTGACTTGAAACTCTTACGAGTCAAAGACCGTGGACCCACTGCTGCTCGGCATGCGCCAGGTGAAGACCGCCGAAGAGATCGCGCTCTGCCGCGTGGGTCTCGCCCTGCACGACCGTATGATGGACTTCGCCCGCCGCTTCATCCTCGCCTACGGTACCGAGACCACAGACTTCGAGGTCGCTCACGCCACCTCCGCCTTTGGCGCCGAGGAGCTGGTGAAGTACCTCCCGCTCGACGGGCGCCCGCACGCTGGCGTCGGCGTTGATGTCGGCTTCTATTGCCGCACCGGCCAGGGCACCGCCTATCCTCACCCCAACCAGTTCTTCTACCAGAAGATTGCGCGCGGCGACGCCCTGCAGATTGCCGCCGGCGTGCGCATCGGAGGCTACGGCGGCGAGGGCTATCGCGCCATGCAGATCGCCGGGCCCGGCGTCGGCGGCCTGCACCACAAGCTTTGGGACGTGCACACCGCCATGACGCTTGAGCAGCAGAAACTCATGAAGGCCGGCACGCCCTGCAACCACGTCGCCGAGGGCGTGCTCAAGCTGGCGCGCGAAGCGGGTTTGGAAAAGTTCGTTTACCACCGTCCCGCCCACGGCGAAGGCAGCGAGGGCCATCAGGCCCCGTGGATGGCGCTGGGCGACACCACTGTGCTCCTGGAGAACATGACCTTCTCCAACGAGCCCGGCCTCTACAGCCCCGCGGACGGCTTCGGCTACAACCACTCCAATCATGTCCGGGTAACCAAAACCGGCGGCGAGCAGATGAACCAGACGCCGCTGACCAGGGAGTGGTGTTGGATCAAGATTTGACCGGGCGGCGGCCGATGCGCCGCCCGGGCCGACGTCAGGCTTTGCCCGGCTCCGCCACAAAGCGGTAGCCCACGCCGCGCACCGTCAGCAGATGGCGCGGCTTGGCGGGTTCTTTTTCGATGTAGCGGCGCAGGCGCACGATAAAGTTGTCGATGGCGCGTGTGTCCGTGTCCTCGTTCAGCCCCCACACGTCCTGCAGCATCTTTTTGCGCGACACCACCGTGCCCGCCCGCTCCACCAGGTACCGCAACAGCTCGGCTTCCATCAGCGTCAAGGGAAGAACCTGTTTGCCCACGTGCAGTTCCAGCGCGGCAAAATCAATCTTCTTGCCGTCGAAGGCGAACACCCGGTTGTCTGCACCCGCCGCGGCAATCGACCAGTTGTTTCTTGGTGGCCCCTGCGCGCGGTGCGACCACTCCAGCCGCCGCAGCAGTCCTTTCAGGCGCGCCAGCAGGATGGACAGGTCGAAGGGCTTGGGCAGGTAGTCGTCCGCACCCGATGCAAAACCGTGCAGCACGTCCTCTGGACGACCTCGCGCCGTCAGCATCAGGATGGGCACGAACTGCCCGGCGCGCCGCAGTTCCGCCGCCACCTGAAAGCCGTCCTTTCCCGGCAGCATCACGTCCAGCACCACCGCGTCGAATTCCCGGCGGCCCTTCCCCAGCAGGGAGAGCGCGCTTTCTCCGTCGCCCACCACGCGAACTCCGTATCCTTCCGCCTCCAGGTTGAAGCGCAGGCCTTCGGCCAGGTGCCGTTCATCCTCGACAATCAGGATCTGACTCACGCCTCCGCCCTCGGCAGCTGGATGGTAAACGTGCTTCCCTGCCGCTCGCCGGCGCTTTCGGCAAACACGCGCCCGCCGTGCTTTTCCACCACGCCGCGCACGATGGAGAGCCCCAGGCCCGTGCCCTTCACGTGCGCCATCACTCGTCCGGGCACGCGGTAAAACCGCTTGAAGATCTGTTTCAACTCCGGCCGCGGGATGCCGATCCCCTGGTCGTGCACCCGTACCAGTACGTGCTTGCCCGCGTTGCACTCCACTTCCACGTGCACCTGCACGGTTTCCGAAGAGTATTTCACCGCATTGTCCAGCAGATTGGTCAGCGCGGCCCGCAGCTCGTCGCGATCCCCGATCACTGTGGCGCCGCCGTTCGCCGGCAGCGCACACGCCAGCGCCTCGGCCGGAAGCTTGTAGCGCGCCCGCGCCACCTCCACTGTTTCCGCCACTACCTCGGCCAGGTCCACCGGGACGCGCGTCAGGCTGCGTCCTTTCTGCCCCGTGCGTCCCGCGCTCAGCACCTGCTCCACGGTGTGCAGCAGCCGATCGCTATCGGCCAGCATCACGTCGTAAAACTCTTTGCGCTGCGTTTCGTCCAGCTCGCGCGATTTCAGGGTTTCCAGGTAGAGCCGCAGCGAGGTGATGGGTGTTTTCAGCTCGTGGGTTACGGCGTTGATAAAGCTGTCATGCTGCTCGTTGCGTCGGATCTCGCGCACCAGGAAGATGGTATTCAGCACCAGCCCGCCGATGATGGCGGCAAAAAAGATGATGCCCAGAATCAGCGGCACCACCTGGCGCCAGTTCAGCACGATCCAGCCCACGTTCAGGGCTACGGCGATCGCCACCAGGGTCGCGCCCAGGGTGACGAAGAACACCACCGATTTGCGCCGGCTGCGGATAATCATGGTTGGTTGCGGGGCGCGCCGGGCGCCCGCCCGCGGGGCGGCGGAAACTCAAAAGCCCACAAGGATTGTACCTTGCGGGCTCTCTGCACGTCGGGTTGTGGTCGCTCTTAGTCGCCCACCGCAGCTTCCGGAATCAGCGCCGGCTCCATCTCCGCCACCGGGGCTTTCAGGCCTACGGCCTTGATCTCCTTGGCCAGTCCCAGAAACTTCAGCGCCTGGATGCTGATCCAGTTCATGTCGAATTCATACCAGGCCAGGCCGTGCCGCGCCGAGGTCGGATGCGCGTGGTGATTGTTGTGCCAGCCCTCGCCGAAGGCCAGCAGCGCCACCCACCAGTTGTTGCGCGAGTCATCCCGCGTCTCGAAGCGACGGTTGCCCCACATGTGCGTGGCCGAGTTCACCAGCCAGGTGTTGTGCAGCCCCACGGTAGTGCGCAGGAACATGCCCCACAGCAGCCACGTCCACCCGCCCATGGCGAACAACGCGGCTCCCAGCAGGATCACCGGCACGTAGTGGTATTTGCTGATCCACACGTGGAACGGGTCGCGCGCCAGGTCAGGCACGTAGCGCGCCAGCGTGGCCGCGTCGTGATGCATGGACTTGCCCATCAGGATCCAGCCCATGTGCGACCACCACTTGCCGTCGCGCGGCGAGTGCGGGTCACCCGGCTTGTCGCTGTATTGATGGTGGATGCGGTGCGTGGCCACCCAGAAAATCGGCCCGCCCTCCAGCGCCAGCGTCGCGCACACCGTCAGGAAGTATTCCACTGCCTTGGGCGCTTTGTAGCCGCGATGCGTCAGCAGCCGGTGGTAGCCCACGCCGATGCCCAGGCCACCTGCCACCCAGTTCAGGAAGACGGCCAGGGCCAGTCCCGTCCAACTCCAGAAAAACAGGGCCGCCACCGCCCCGATGTGGAACATGCCCATGAAAAAGGCGGTCACCCAGTTGATGTTGGATGGCTTCTCGCTGCTGATGGCATCCATGCTCATTCGTTTCCCCGTACGGTTGAAATTTCGCGCGCAAAACAAAAGGCCATGGCTGGCCCTTGGTTCCTCCGTGCGCAACCCTAACCCTAGCAAGTTTTGCCCGGAATGTTTGTAATACTTCTGTAATTGCACCTTGGGAACCACCTGCCGGGCCGGCCTGGGGGGGCGGCTGCGGAAATACGCCCTAGTCCGCTGCCGTCTTCTCCGCCCATTTCTCCACCTGCATCAGAGTGGCGGCGTAGTCCAGGTCGCTGTGGCCTTCTTCCGCGGCGGCTTCATACACCCGGTCCACCGTCTCCAGCGCCGGCAGCCGCAGGCCCAGCCCTCTCGCGGAATCCAGCATCAGGTGCAGGTCTTTGTGCATCAGGCGCAGCGGAAAATTGGGCGAAAAATCGCGCTTCAGCACGAACGGAGCCTTGTAGTCCACCACGCCGTTGCGCACCATGGAGGCGCCAATCAGTTCCAGCAACGCCTGCACATCCACCTCCAGACCCCGCGCCAGCGTGAAGGCCTCCGCGAATCCCTCATACATCACGGCAATCATCAGGTTCATGGCCAGTTTGGCGGATTGCCCTTTCCCGGTTTCGCCCACGCGGATGGCCTGCTTGCCCATTGCCTTCCACAACGGTTCGAGCTTTGCCACGGTCGCTTCCGGTCCGCCCGCGATAAACAGGAGCGTGCCCTGCTCCGCGCCGCTTTTCGACCCGGTGATGGGCGCATCCACGTACTCCGCGCCCCGCGCGCGCACTCGTCCGGCAAACTCCCGTGTGGCTGCGGGCGAGATCGTGCTCGAGTCCACCACAATCATGTCCTTTCCCAGCGATGCCTCCACGCCGTCTTTGCCGAACAGCACCTGCTCCACTGCCTTGGTGTCGGCAACGCAAAGCCACACCACCTCCGCGCCCGCCGCCGCTTCGCGCGGCGTGGCCGACCACCGCGCACCCTCCACCGTCTTTCCGGCCGTGCGGTTCCACACCCGCACCTCGTGGCCCGCCTTCACCAGGTTGGCTGCCATCGACCGCCCCATGATTCCCATTCCCAGAAACGCCACTCGCATGATTCCTCCCGCTTTTCTTGCAGACTCCGGATTACACAGGCAGCCGCTCGCCGCGGTCAAGCGGCGGAGCCATCGCGCCCTCCGGGGAAACAATTGCTGCCGCCGGAAGGAGTTGTGTATCATCTGAGCTTCCCGGTCGGCTGATCGCACCCAGGGCGCGGCCGTCGGGGTTGCGCATTCATGCTGAACCCCGCTTTACGAAAACGGGCCCGCCAGTTCACCCGGCTGGTGCGTCATTCCGCTCTGACGCGCCGCACGGGAATCGCTCACAAACCTGTCCTTACCGCCAACGGCGACCTCGGCCTCACCTTCATCGGTCATTCCGCCTTCTTCATCCAGATGGGCGGCCGCAGCCTGGTCATCGATCCTAATTTTGCCCGCTGGCTCTTCCTGCTCAAGCGCCTCCGCCGGCCCGGCCTCAACGTGCGCGACCTGCCGGCCATCGATGTGGTACTCGTCACCCACGCCCACTTTGACCACCTGCATCGCCCCTCGCTGCGCGCCATCGCCCGCGCCACGCGCCAACTGCGTGGCTCTCCGCCGCTGCTGGTTGTACCCCGCGACGTCGCAGACCTCGTCCGCAGACTCGGCTACCGCGACATCATCGAGCTTGATTGGTGGCATACCCACCGCCTGGGCGATCTTTCCATCACCCACGTGCCCTCGCGCCACTGGGGCGCCCGCGTGCTGCGCGACATGCACCGCGGCTACGGTGGCTACGTCCTCCACCACCGCCACCACTCCCTCTACCACGCCGGCGATACCGCTTACTTCGACGGCTTCCGTGAAATCGGGCGCCGCCTTGCCCCCCAACTGGCCCTGCTGCCCA
>CAYRII010000200.1:0-5372 GCA_964424245.1 uncultured Terriglobales bacterium
ATATTGCCCAGGCCCGCCACGTCGGCCAACTGTCGTGTGACGAAGAGCACCGCCAAGAATCCCAGCGTAAGGGACAGCAGGCGGAAGGCCATGGAGTCGCGCGCTCGCGCCAGCGGGTACAAGCGCGCGCCGGCCGCGACCAGCAACGCGGCTACGCCCACTTCTACCACCACGCGCGGCACGGCAAGGCTTCCCGCCTGGAGCATCGTCGAGGACCCGGCAGATTGGGCATCGAGCACCGCCCATGCAACGCCCAGGAGTGCCAGTACCACGTCCTGCAACTGCAGCCGGAACTCTGCGGCCGGCAGCCGGGTGGAGACATAGATGCTCAGCGCGGTGGCCACAAGCGCAGATTTGGCCGATGCGAACAATACTGGGTCCGGCCCTGCAGTGCCGGCAACCCACAACAGCAGGAAATGGACGGTGTAAAAAGCCCACGCCAGTTGCCAGGCGCGGAAGTAAGCAGCCCGGTTCTGCCGGTGAAGGTAGGTGAACACCACCAGCAGCATGAGCGCCGTGGCGCCGGGTACAACGACGGTCCCGATCAGTTGGCTGTCCATTCTTCTCTTTGGGTCTGCGTGCCGGCGCTGCTCCGGTACGCGCCAGGCACACGGCTGCCGCGGAGCCTCTTGCTCTGCAGACAATGTTGGCGTAAAACCGCAGACTTGGGAAGCGATTTCGTCATCGGAGACGCATTAGAGACGTTACTTTCGTACCCGGCGGACGGCTTCTTCCCGGCTTGACGCCACTTTTCTTCCGCCCGTACCATCATCAGTTTGCTGCCCATTCGGCGCCTGCGAATCTTCGTCCTCGTTAGGGCGATACAATAGCAGCAGCACGACCAACTTACTCCGTGTCCGATACCATCCAGCCTCCCTCCGCCCCAACCCGCCCCTCCAACTTCATCCGCGACATCATCCTGGAAGATCTCAAGACCAGGAAGTTCGGCGACGCCGTCATCCAGACGCGCTTCCCTCCTGAGCCCAACGGATACCTCCACATCGGACACGCCAAGGCCATCTGGCTCGACTTCTCGCTGGCGGACGAATTCGGCGGCCGCACCAACCTGCGCTTCGACGACACCAACCCGGAAAAGGAAGAAACGGAATACGTCGAATCCATCCTGGCGGATGTGCGCTGGCTGGGCTTTGCGTGGGAGGGCCTGTGCTACGCCTCCGACTATTTCGACCAGCTCTACGAATGGGCGGTGCGGCTCGTCCAGTTGGGCAAGGCCTACGTGGACGACCTGAGCGCGGAGGCGGTGCGCGAGCACCGCGGCACGCTCACCGAGCCCGGCCGTGAAAGCCCGCATCGCAACCGCTCCATCGCGGAGAACCTCGATCTTTTCGAGCGCATGCGCCAGGGCGAGTTTCCCAACGGCTCAAGGATCCTGCGCGCCAAAATCGACATGGCCTCCCCCAACCTGAACCTGCGCGATCCGGTGATGTACCGCATCGTCCACGCCGAGCACCACCGCACTGGGAACAAGTGGTGCCTCTACCCCACCTACGACTACGCGCACGGGCAGTCCGATTCCATCGAGCGCGTCACGCACTCGCTGTGCACGCTGGAGTTCGCCGACCACCAGCCGCTGTACAACTGGTACCTCGAGCAGCTGGGCATCTTTCCTTCCCAGCAGATCGAGTTCGACCGCCTCAATCTCACGTACACGGTCCTGAGCAAGCGCAGGCTGCTGCAGTTGGTGGAGGAAGGACATGTGCGCGGCTGGGACGACCCCCGCATGCCCACGCTTTGCGGCGTCAGGCGGCGCGGCTACACGCCGGAGGCTATCCGCGAGTTCTGCGCCGCCGTGGGCGTCTCCCGCACCACCGGCACCACCGACGTCGCCATGCTGGAACACTTCGTGCGCAAGGACTTGAACGCGCGCGCGCCGCGCGTGATGGCCGTCCTGCAGCCCTTGAAGCTCGTGATCGAGAACTACCCCGAGCACCAGGTGGAAGAGCTGGAGGCGGTCAACAACCCGGAAGATCCCGCTGCCGGCGTGCGCAAGGTGCCGTTCTCGCGCCTGCTGTACATCGAACAGGATGACTTCCGCGAAGACCCGCCGAAAAACTACTACCGGCTGGCCCCGGGCCGCGAGGTCCGCCTGCGCTACGGCTACTTTGTGACCTGCACGAAGGCGGTGAGGAACGAAAACGGCGAAGTGGCCGAGGTCCGCTGCACCTATGACCCGGCAACGCGCGGTGGGAACGCTCCCGACGGCCGCAAGGTCAAGGGCACCATCCACTGGGTCTCGGCGGCGCACGCTATCGACGCCGAAGTGCGGCTCTACGACAAGTTGTTCTCCACTCCCGATCCCAACCAGGCTGAGCACGGCAAGGACTTCACCTCGAACCTCAACCCGGATTCGCTGGCGGTCGTCTGCGGCAAGCTGGAACCCTCGCTGGCCGGTGCCGCACCCGGCTCCAGGTATCAATTCGAGCGCCTGGGATACTTCTGCGTGGATCCCGATTCCGCAGCGGGAAAGCCGGTGTTCAACCGCACCGTGGCGCTGCGGGACACCTGGGCAAAGATCAGCGAGCAGCAGGCACTCCGGAAGTAGCGCGCCGTCCACCCCCGGTTGAAACCAGGCAACTTTCCCTTGACAATCTTCATCCAAATAGATATTATTGTCGTTACATATGTTATCAAACAGATAAGGCATTTGAAATCAGAGACCGGCCCCTTAAGCTCTTTGACAACAAGGATTTGCCCGGTACGGGCCTAACCCGTTGATTCTGCGCATAGTTAAACTCCTCGTGGAACCAGGATTTTACCCCTAACTCGCTGATTCCATTAGACCGGGTATGGGGGGTAGAGGGATGGCCAGGAGTGGAGAGTGAGCGCCTGCTTTGTGAACTCCGCTGGGTTGTTCCGTGCGCTCTTCGCGTTAGAATCCGTCAGGTTAGGGAGGGAGGAACTCATGGGACGAGCGCTGGGATTCATCGGGCTGTTGCTGGTGGTAGGGGTCGGCTTCTACATCTACACGCGCCAGGCGGAGAGCGTTTCGCAGGGCATGCCGGAAGGCGGGCCCCGCGCCGCAATCGACGTGACCGGTGTGAAGAACGATCTTCTGGCGCTGGCCCAGGCCGAGCGCCGCTACCTTGCCCTGGAGGGTCGCTACGCCACGCTTGACGAGCTGCGCTCTTCCGGCGAGGTCTCTTTCCCGGCTGCCGGCCGCGGGCCTTATGTCTATTCCGCCGAAGTCAGCGCATCCAGCTTTCGCATTCTTGCCACTCACCAGGGCACCCCGCCCAAAGGCGTGCCGGTGAACCTCGTGATCGACGAAACCATGCAGATCCGCACCAACGTGGGCGTGGCCGGCGACACTAACTGATGCGCTTGGAGTTTTTCCCGGCGGAGGGCGCTAGCGTTTGCCGGACACCGCTACCTTGAGGTCCACAGGGATTTTCTTTGGCGGGAAGCAGGCGCGGTCGTTGCACGCCTGGTATTTCAGGTCGCCGCTCACGGTGTACCCTCCGGGCGTGATCGACGGCGAGGCTTTCACTTCCACGGTCACGGTGAACTCGCCGCTGTAAACGTTCAGGGGCTCATCCGGAGCGAAGGGAAAGGCGATGTTTTCTCCCTTGGGATAGAGAATGCGAATCTCGAGCTGCGGGGAGTTGGCTTTCAAACTCAGCACCGTGGGGATGAGCAAGTCGGACTTGGGCAGGTTGGAGTTGACGTGGTATCCCTTGGTCAGGCGGAACTTCATGGGCACCTTCACCGTGCGTCCGGGAGCCACGGTAACCGGCGCTACCGGCGGGACAGCTACCGAAGGCTCCTTCGGATCCAGGCCCCAGTCCACGCCGGCAGGTGCGCCGGGCGCGGCTGCAAGCGCCGCCGCGAGGAGGGCGAAGGCGAACAAGTTTTTTCTCACTCTTGTCATTGTGCCGGAACCGATTCTTTCTTTCCTTCCTGCGCCGGCTCAGCCTGGGACGCCGCGGAGCCCGTTGCCGCCAGGCCCAGTGCCCTGCGGGCGTTTTCTTCGATCTCGCTGCGACTCACCAGGCCGAAGACGCGTTCCACGATGCGGCCTTCGCGGTCGATGTAAAACGTCCCCGGCAAGAACTGCACGCCGCCGTAGGCGTCGCCCACGGACTCTTTGCCCATCAGGATAGTGTAGTCGGCGCCCACGTCTTTTACGAACCTGGCCACTTTGTCCGGCTCATCATCCATGGCCACGCCAATCACCACCAGCCCTTGCGCGGCGTACTGCTGCTGCAATTCGGTGAGCCAGGGCATCTCGATTTTGCAGGGCCCGCACCAGGTGGCCCAGAAGTTCAGCACCACGCCCTTGCCGCGGAAGTCGGAGAGGCGCACGGTGCGGCCGTCCAGCGCCGCCAGGGCGAAGTCCGGCGCCGCGACGCCCCGGGGGTCGCCGCTGATGCGCTCCGTAGCCGCCGGGCCCAGGGCTCCCGGCTGCCCGGAAACCGCCCGCCCGGCGTAGAGCATGGCGCCCACAGCCAGGGCAACGACGGCCAATACGATGATGTTTCGCGTCACAGATATCCCTCCACCAGCCAGCGAAAGATGGGCATCTCGTTCAGCCATCCGGCCAAGAGCGTCAGCCTGCGCGTGAGCACCAGCGAACCTACCAGAATCAGCAAGACTCCGCTGGCAATCTCCACCTTGTTCAGATGCTTCCGGAAGCGCGCGTAAAACTCCAGGAAGCGGTCAATGGCCAGTGAGGTGAGCAGGAACGGAACCGCCAGTCCCAGCGAATAGATGGCCAGCAGCGCAATGCCCTCTCCCACGCGCTCCTGCGTGCCCGCAAAGGCCAGGATGGTGGCCAGGATGGGCCCGATGCAGGGCGTCCAGCCGAAGGCAAAGGCAAAACCCACGGCAAACGAACCCAGGGCCGTCGAGCCGCCCTTGACATCGTGCAGGCGCTTGTCGGCGTACAGCCATTTGATGCGCAGCAGGCCCGTCAGGTGCAGGCCGAACAGGATAATGATAATGCCCGCCACGCGCGTCAGAACGGGGTAATAGTCGCGCGCCAGTTGTCCCACGGTGGTGGCCACGGCGCCCAGCGCGATGAACACCACGGAAAAACCCAGGATGAACATCAGCGAGTTCAGCATGAGCGCGCTCAGCAGGCGGCGCTCCTGGGTCTTCAGTTCTTCCACCCCGACGCCGGAGATCAGCGAAACGTAGCCCGGGACCAGCGGCAGCACGCAGGGTGAAAGGAACGACACCAGGCCCGCGATGAACGCCGCAATGGGAAGGGGAAGACTGGACATTTAGACTATTTTACCAACCTCTCAGGGGAGCGACGCGAGTGAGCCCCGGAAATCGCCCTTGTCAGACAGACGCCGGACAACGCGCAAAGTTACAGCGTCGCGGATAAGTAAAGAGCAGCCTCACATGCG
>CAYRII010000201.1:0-5366 GCA_964424245.1 uncultured Terriglobales bacterium
GCCGTTGGGCAGGGATGTGGTCGTGATGTTGGGAGGCGGCGGATTGTCGATGGTAATGCTCAACGCCTGCGAATCCGATTGTTGTGGATTGCCGGAGTCCGTCACCGTGATGGTGAAATTGGCGGTACCCGCAGGACCAGCCGGGGTTCCGGTGATAGCGCCCGTGCTGGTATTCAGCCCCAGCCCCGCCGGAAGGCTGCCCGCGGATACGCTGAAGGTCCGCGCCCCGGTCCCCCCGGTAACCGCCACCGTCTGGCTGTACGCTGTGCCAATCACCCCGTTGGGGAGCGAGGTGGTCGTAATGTTCAGCGTGGCCGGCGGAGGTGGAGGTGGAGGCGTGGTGGAGCCGCCGCCCCCGCCGCCGCATCCCGTCCACGTCAACACTCCTGTGGCAAGCAAGGCTGCTGCAGCTACGGATTGGAGACTCCGCTTCATGGAGAGGACTCGAAGGAATCAAAGCGCGGGTCGGTTGCTACCAGCGTGACGTCATTGCCGGTGACCGTGGCGCCCGCCGCAACCGTGATCGGGCCCACGGCGGCTGGCGCCGTTCCCGGCATGGGAATCGGCGGATCGAGCGGCCCTACACTCGAGCCGGCGTCAAACGTTGCGTTGATGCTTTCCACTTCAACGGTGTAGTCACCGGCCGGAACCGGAATCTCAAATCGGCCAATCAGCAACGGGTCACGGGAACCGAAACTTGAGCCCCCGGTATTAGTTCCAGTCACCGACTGCCCCGGGTTGCTGGTGAAGCGGAAGCCGGAGACTACGGAAACTGCGTTGGTGCGGTCTTCGTTGGCGCCTGTATCCACCCGCCGCGCAATCACGTTCACACCCTGCGCTTGCGACATCCCGTCGGTGAAAAACACCGTTCCGGTGATGGTGCCGTGCGTATTTGCGAAAGTCGTACCACCCGTCGTCTGCGGATACAGGCGCGAAATCCAGGCAATGTCGTCATCGGAAAGCGACCCCATCGTCGAACTTACCAGGATGGGAAACATGGTGGGCAGTCCCAACAGGTCATCCGCCGGGCATCCGCCCAGGCAGTTGACGTTGATCTGTGAGTGGTCGAGTCCCGAAAAGTGGCCGAATTCGTGGATAAACGCCGCATCGAATGAGGCGTCGCTCAGGTCGCTGGGGTTGGGATCTCCGTCCTGAAACAACCCGTTCATCACCGCCTCGCCGGAAACAATCGCGCCGCCACCGCTGAGCGCGCACGGCCCCGCGAATCCGATCACCGACGTTTCGTCCACGCCCAGAGCAATGAAAATAGCGGCGTCCGCGTCATAGATAATGGGGCTCTGATTCCCGGCATTGCAGTCGCCTTCCACCGCGTCGAACTCGGCCAGCGTATTCACATCTCCGCCGGCGAACGCGCCCACAGCGCTGATAAAACCGGCCCGCGAGTACGTAATGTTCGATGTAGTTACGTCCTGCCAGACCTGAAACATCGCCTCCACACGCGTTCGCGCGTCTGCTTCGCTGATGAACCGGGTTCCGTTGGCCAACGGGCCGTTGTCTGTTCGGTAGGAGATGGCGGCGGCCGTGCTCCAGGTAAACGCCTGGCCACTAACGCCAAAAGTGCCACCCACGGCCAGTGGCCCGCCGGCCAGAACTTCCGGAGGCGCAGCAAGAAAAAGTGCCAGCGTTACAGCCAGCGCCCCGGCTACAGCGCGCGATGCGAACAGGCCCTTGCGCATTTCTACTTTGCCTCCTGGCCCGCCAGCTCGCGGATCAATTCCACCAGGCTGTCGGCGGCAACGGCCCCGCCTTTGCTTTGTCTCACCAGGCTCAACGAGCGCAGCGAGAGCTTCACGCCTTTTTTCGAGGCCTGCGTCTCCACGTCCTCAAACAATCCAAAGTTGCCTGCGCCATTGATGGCGGTTTCGTTCCCGTCCCGGTCGCGCAGAATGCGGAAGCGTCCCTGCTCCATTCCCGCCGGGCTGGAGAGCCCATGCTGGTTGGGCGCAAGCAGCAGCAGCAGCACCTGCTGGCCTTTCTGGTAGCCGGCAGCGTCATAGCGGTCGCGCACGTCCCAGATGTACTGGCGAAAGGTAAAGGTTTCCGCGGGCTGGCCCTTCAGCATCTCCCGCACGCGCAGCGTCATCACCACGGTGTGCAGGTTGGTGAATTCGGGGTGTTTCTCCACCACGGCGCTGCTCACGTACCCGCGCACAATGATGGCGGCGCGATCCGTGAGTTGGTTGATGTTGCGGGGAACCGTAAGGGCGCCGCGTTGCGCCATGGCCGGCGCCGCGCCCAGAAGCAGCAGCAGGGCGCAAGCCTGGATCCGGGCCGGGAAGGAAGTGGCGGTCTGGTTCGCGGCTGGCACCTTTCGCATTCGTCCTTTGCTGCCTTGGCGTCGAATCAAGCGTTGCGGGGAGGAACCGGTACATTACGGCAGCCGGGGCGGAAAATCAAGTGTTTCGATTTCCCCGCCACAGGCGCCAGCATTTACAATCGGAGACTTCCCATGATGAACCGCATGATCGTCTCCAACGTCGTGCACCGCCCCCTGCGCACCCTGATCAGCGTGGTGGCGGTGGCCGTCGAAGTCACCCTGATCCTGGTGATCGTCGGCCTTTCTCTGGGCATCCTCAACGACAGCAAGACCCGCCAGGCCGGCATCGGCGCCGACGTCATGGTGCGCCCCCCGGGTTCCTCGTTTATCTCCGGCATCAGCGGCGCGCCGGTTTCCATCAAGGTGGCCGAAGTCCTCAGCCGGTCGCCGCACGTCGTGGCCGTGGCCCCGGTGGTCACGCAGATCTCCACCGCCGCGGGCACCGTCGAAGTCCTCTACGGTATCGACCTGGAGAGCTTCGAATCCATGGGTGGTCCCTTCCGGTATCTCTCGGGAGGGCCGTTCGAAGGGCCGAATGACATCATCGTGGACGACTTCTACGCCGCCTCGCAGAACGTCAAGGTGGGCCAGACGCTGGAATTGCTCAACCACAACTTTCGCGTCGCCGGCATCGTGGAGCACGGCAAGGGCGCGCGCAAATTTATGCCCATTGCCACCGCGCAGGAGCTGGTGGGCGCGCAGGGCAAGGCCTCCATCTTCTACGTGAAGCTCGACGACCCCGCCAGTTCCGATGCCGTGGTCAGCCACATCAAGACCATCCCGGGAATGGAAAAGTACGGCGTGCAGTCCATGCGCGAGTGGCTCTCACTGATGACGCCCGGCAACCTGCCGGGATTTTCCACCTTCATCAACGTGGTCATCGGGGTGGCGGTCGCCATCGGCTTCATCGTCATCTTCCAGTCCATGTACACGGCGGTGATGGAGCGCACGCGCGAGATCGGCATACTCAAGTCCATGGGGGCTTCCCGCTTCTACATCGTCAACGTGATCGTGCGCGAAACTCTGCTGATGGCGGCGGCTGGAGTTCTGGTGGGAATTGGCCTCAGTTTCGCCGTCAAGGAAGGCATCCTGAGCGCCTTTCCCACGCTGCGCATTGAAATCGCCGGCGCATGGATCCTGCGCGCCACCCTGATCGCGCTGGTGGGCGCCGTTCTGGGCGCCATCTATCCTGCCTTCAAAGCCGCCCGCAAGGATGCCGTCGAGGCCCTGGCGTACGAGTAGGCCGCGAACACAACTTTGAAGCCGTCATCCTGAACGAGGGAGGGCTCCCGCGCGAACTCTCCAGCGCGGGAAACCCGAGTGCAGGATCTCGGGTTTGGGCGACGACGGAGGACTGAGGATTGCCGGCCGCTTCATTGACAATCCCCGCCTCCTCGCTTATCCTTAAATCTTTCGTAGCTCTGCAGTTGCCCGCCCCGTGCGGTCTTCTTTTTGTTCTTAAATTCTGGGAGAGTTTTTGGTATGACAACGTATTTCCCCGGTGCGGGGGAAATCGCGCGCAAGTGGTACGTCGTGGATGCCGAGGGCCAGACCCTGGGCCGTTTGGCCACGCGTGTGGCCCGCATTCTTTCCGGGAAGGACAACCCGCGGTATACCACCTTCCTCGATACCGGCGACCACGTCATTGTGGTCAACGCCGCCAAAGTTCGCGTCACCGGTCAAAAGAGCGAGCAGAAAAAGTATCACCACTACACCGGCTTTCCCGGCGGGATACGCTCCGAGGCCTACCGCAAGCGCATGGCGCGCCGGCCGGAAGCGGTGGTGCGCGACGCCATCGTGGGCATGCTGCCGCACACCAAGCTGGGCCGCGCCATGGCCGCCAAGCTCAAGATCTACCGCGGCGAAAAGCATCCCCACCAGGCGCAACAGCCTGAGACCTTGGCGCTGGCCAGGCGGGCCTAGGATTCACGTGACGCGGCCGCATGCGGCCGCGAATTTTTCTGAAAGGTTGGAATCAGGCTGGAAGCGGCACTTATGAATGAACTGGTTCAGTACTACGGAACAGGGCGGCGCAAGTCGAGCGTGGCCCGTGTGTTTCTGCGGCCCGGCAAGGGCGGATTCCAGGTGAACGGGCGGCCGTTCGCCGAATATTTTGTCACCGCGGCGCAACGCGTCGAGGCCCGGCAGTCCCTGGTCTCGTCCGAGACCACGGAAGCGTTTGACGTCATTGCCACGGTCTCCGGAGGCGGGGTCAACGGCCAGGCCGGTGCCGTGCGCATGGGCGTGGCGCGCGCCCTGCTGGTGTTCAATGCCGAGCTGCGCAAGAAGCTCAAGTCCGAAGGTTTCTTGACGCGCGACTCCCGCGTCAAAGAACGCAAGAAGTACGGGCAAAAGGGGGCGCGCAAGCGCTTCCAGTTCTCCAAGCGCTAGGCTGTGGCTGGGCGCGGGTGCCGGACTCGTCAGGCTTTTATCCGTCGCGCCGGCGCGCATTCGTATTAGGATGGACGGTACCAAATCTTCCCGCACTTGCTCCCCGGGGCGGCGGGAAATCAATCCTGCGCGACCGGCCTGCGCGTGGCCGCAAGGGATGCAAACCGGATAAGGAGGTCGTTTGGCCAGTATCAGCATGAAGGAACTGCTCGAAGCGGGCGTCCACTTTGGGCACCAGACCAAGCGCTGGAACCCCAAGATGAAAGAATTCATCTTTGGCGAGCGCAACGGTATTTACATCATCGACTTACAGAAGACGCTGAAGATGTTCAAGGAAGCGTCCAAGTTTCTGCAGGACCAGGCTGGCGAGGGCAAGACGCTGCTCTTTGTCGGCACCAAGCGCCAGGCACAGGACGCCATCTCCGAAGAGGCCCAGCGCTGCGGCATGTTCTACGTCAACCAGCGCTGGCTGGGCGGCCTGCTCACGAATTGGGTGACGGTGCAAAAATCCGTCAAGCGCCTCAAGGAACTGGATGAAATGGCCACCGACGGCCGCTACGACCTCTTGCCCAAGAAGGAAGTCATCAAGCTGGAGCGCGAGCGCAAGCACCTGCAGCAGAACCTGGCCGGCATCAAG
>CAYRII010000202.1:0-5310 GCA_964424245.1 uncultured Terriglobales bacterium
CCCAAGACAAGCAGCGGGTTGTGTTTGAGGCCTTTGCCCAGGGCGATAGCTCCACGACGCGGCGCTACGGAGGTACGGGGCTGGGCCTGGCCATTTCCACGCAACTGGTGGAATTGCTCGGCGGGCGCATCTGGATGGAGAGCGAGGAAGGCCGCGGCAGCACCTTTCACTTCACGGCGCGATTTGGCCTGGCGGCGGATGCCTCCCGGCAGGCTGCGCCGGCGGTTCCCGGCGAACCGGGACAACTCGCGCGGCCGCAACGCCGCAAGCCCCGGCGAGCGCTGCCGGCCCTGCGCATCCTGCTGGCCGAGGACAACGCCGTGAACCGCGAACTGGTGGTGCGCATGCTCGGAAAACGAGGCCACACGGTAATCCCGGCGGTGAACGGGAAAGAGGCGGTGGCCGCCGCCCAAGCGGAATCCTTCGACCTGATCCTGATGGACGTGCAAATGCCGGAAATGGACGGGCTGAAGGCGGCCGCCGCCATCCGCAGGGCAGAACTGGGAAAAGACACGCGCGTGCCCATCCTCGCCATGACCGCGCACGCCATGAAAGAAGACATGGATCGCTGCCTGGCTGCGGGCATGGATGCCTACGTCTCCAAGCCCTTTCGCAAGGAAGAGCTGTTCGCCGCCATTGAGGCGGCGCTTCCCGGCCCGGAGTGCATCCTGGACCGCAAGGAACTGCTCGAGCGAGTGGGAGGAAACGAAGACCTGATGGCGGACGTGGCGGCGGTGTTTCTTGAGGAAGCCCCCAAAATGCTGGAGCGCATCCGGAAAGCGGTGCGCGCGGGCAAGGCGGCTCCGCTGGAGAGCGCGGCGCACGCGCTGAAGGGGGCAGCGGGCAACCTCTCAGGGCATGCGGCGTATGAGGCGGCGAAATCGCTGGAGACGCTGGCACGGGAGGGCAAACTGGACCACATAGACGAGGCTTTTGCCGGTCTGGAAAAGGCCACCACGCAATTGCAGCACGCTCTGGAGGCCATGCGATCGCCGGCGCAGAAAGGCGCGCAAAGAGCGCGGCCCGCGAACGCCGCCCGCTCGCGGCGCCGCGGCACGCGCCGCACCTGATCCCGCGGACGCTGGTGGAGGGGAAGCCATGAGCCACATACTGGTCGTGGACGACGACCGCTCCACCCGCCGCCTGCTCTGCGAACTCCTGCAGCGCGCCGGCTACTCCGTGACTCCGGCGGAGGACGGCGAGGAGGCGCTGAAGACGCTGGAGAGCGGCTCCTTCGACCTGATGCTGATGGACGTATGGATGCCGCGCATGACCGGCCTGGACGTGCTGGAGCGCCTGCGAGGCCGGCCTGCAAAACCTCCCATCATCATGATGACCGCCGACAACACTCCGGAAACCGTCCTGCGCGCGGTGCGCGACCAGGCCTACCAGTACATCACCAAGCCGTTTGAAAGCGCCCACGTGCTGGAGGCGGTGGCCAACGCGCTGGCCGCAGCCCGGGCCACTCCGCCCATCGAGGTGGTGTCGGCGACGCCCCAGTGGGTGGAACTGCTGGTTCCCTGTGACCGTGCCGTGGCCGATCGCATCCAGAGTTTTCTTGGCCTGCTTAAGGCGGACCTGGACGATGAGGTTCGCGAGTCCGTCGGCCAGGCCTTTCGCGAAATGCTGCTCAACGCCATCGAGTGGGGCGGGCAGCTCGACCCGCAGAGCAGGGTGCGCATCAGCTACCTGCGCGCGCGCCGCATGCTGCTCTACCGCATCGCCGATCCCGGCTCCGGTTTCCGCTTCGCAGGCCTGTCCCATGCCGCCATCGCCAACCCGCCCGAAAATCCCATCGAGCACATCGCGGAGCGCGACCGCCTGGGACTGCGCCCCGGCGGCTTCGGTATTCTGCTTACTCAGGCCCGCGTGGACGAGCTGATCTACAACGAGAAGCAGAACGAGGTCGTTCTCATCAAGTACCTGGACTAGTGCTGCCTGCCCTCTCGCGCGGGCAAAAAACTGTGGCCGCGCCGCCGCGACTTCCTGCGATACTCTTTCCCGTCACCCGTTCCTGCAGCCGGACCGGGGTTGCGACCATGACGAGCTCGCGAACCAAACTCTTTTTGTGGCTGGCGCTACTGGGAGTTCTTGCGATTGAGGGCTCGCTGTTTCTTCGCTTCCGCGACTCCATCCTCGAGGGCAAGGCGGACTTCACCAGCTTCTATGCGGCGGCGCAGGCGCTCCACCTGGGCCAGGGGGAGCGGCTGTACGAGGTGGAGACGCAGCGCGAATTCCAGCGGGACTTTGCCGCGCGTCGCACGCCGCTGCTGTTTTACCATCCGCCCTTTGAGCTCCTGTGGTTCTGGCCGCTGGCGCGATTGCCGTTTCCCCAGGCCTATCTGGTGTGGGTGACGCTGAATGCAATGCTGCTGGTCTTTCTGGCGTCGAGGCTTCTTCCCGGCGCGGAATCCGGCGCGGGCGGCCTGGCGCGCGTCACCGCCTGCTTCGCCTTTGCCCCCGCGTTCATCGCGCTCTTGCAGGGCCAGGATTCAATCCTTTTGCTCTTGCTGTTTACCCTGGCCTACCGCGACCTGCGGCGGCGGAACGACGGGCGCGCCGGATGCTATCTCGCCCTGGCGCTGTTCAAGTTCCAGTTTGTGCTGCCCTTCGTGGCCATTCTCCTGATGCGGCGGCGCTGGCGCCTGCTGCCGGGCTTCGCCGCCACCTCCACCGGCCTGCTGCTGGTTTCGTTTTTTCTGGTCGGATGGGAGGGCCTCGCGGGCTATGTAGCTTTCTTTCGGGAAATCAGCATGAAGCTGGCCTATGGAACCATTCATCCGCAGTTGATGCCCAACCTGCGCGGCGCCGTGGCCACGCTGCTGCCCGATCCTGTACCTGCGGCTGTCACCTTCTCCGTGGTGGTGATTCTGTCGGGGTTGCTGCTCATTCTGGCCGCGTGGCGCTGGCCTTCCACCGAAAGCTCCGAAGAGGCGCGCTTCGATCTCGCCTTTGCTCTCGGCGTGGTCGCCACGGTGCTGGCCAGCTACCATCTCAACGCCCACGACCTTGCGCTTTTGCTGTTGCCCGTGGCGCTGGTGGCGCGCCATCTGGCGCAAACGCGCGGGCAGAGCGGCTGGGCGCGCCGCGGCCTGCTGCTGGCCGTGTTCTCGCTTTACTATCCCGCGCTTTACTTCGTGCCCGAGGACTCCACGCTCCCGCACTCCCTGGTTTGGGTTCTGCTGCTGTTTGTTGTTTCCCTGGAGTCAGAGTTGGGCAAGACGCGCGCGCCCGCCTCAGCTTGAGGCGCCCTCCCCGGCCACGCGGTGCAGGCTGCGCAGGTTGTCGGCCTTGTTCAAGTGCCGGTAGGCGTTATCGATCATGGTGGGGATGCGGCTGCTGATCAGCCACACCAGCACCGCCAGTTGCGCTGCCACGGTGACCGGCAGGGTGATGGAAAACCATGCGAAGAACCATTCCGCGAATGCGGGCAGGCGGCCGAAGACGAACATCATCACCAGGTCCACCGCCTTGGCCAGCAGAAAGGCCACCACAAAAAAAGTGAGAAACGTGTTGGAGCCCATGAAGCGCTCGAACGCGCCCACCGCCTGGTGCACCGCCGCGAACCCGGAGGAAATCACTCCGCGCCTGCGGCCGGAAAAATGCAGCGCTCCCTCCGCCGTCTCCAGCCGCAGTTCGCGCACCGGCAGGCGCTCGTGGCCGTCGGCGGCCTTGGCCAACTGGTCCTCCACCTCGTGGTAGAGCCGCGTGTGCACGCCCCAGTCGAGAATCTGCGCCTCGCGGCACACGGCGCTCGCACCGTTCACCTCCGCCTGCACGCGGTAAAGCCCGTTGAGGTTGCGCCGGTTGGGCTCGATGGCGTCCTTGAGCGCCAGCCAGTGCTCGTGCTGCGTGCCGCCCTCCGGCTGCGGCAGTCGCACGCGGAAGAGCTGGGCGTAGTGATACTCGGTGAGGTCGCGCGGCGCGCTCAAGCGCTTGCCGCCGTGCATCTGGTGGAACCAGTAGTCCAGGATGCGCAGCGTCTCGCCCAGCGGCCCGGGATAGACGTGGTCCGCGGTGTCATTGGGCGTGTGGATCTTGCCGCCGAACACCAATGGTGACGCCTTGCCAGGTTGCAGGCACACCAGCGCCGAGGCGGGGATTTTGGGTTTGCCGTGTGTGCATGCGCCCAGCCACCGCGGGCAGCCCAGCCAGTCGGCCAAGCGGTCGCGCAGTCCGCTGTTCACTTCCAGAAAGCTGATGTGGTCCGTGGTGCCGCCCGCAATAAAGGTGTTGTACTTGATGCCGTTCAGGTGTGCGGCCTCTTCCAGCAAGTCGTTCAGCGCCTTGTAGCCGGGCATGGGGAAAAAAGCGCGCACGAAGTCCGCCCCCAGCGACGACTCGGGAATGTACATTTTCCCCTCGCCCACCGAATCCACCGAGATCACCGAGCGGATGCGCGCCAGTTCCGCTTCGTCCAGGCTGCGCACGTACTCGCGCGACCCGGAAACGCCGAAGCGAAACTTGGCCAGCGGCACCAGGGCAATGCCCAGCAGCGTCAGCACGTAAATGCCTTTGGCCAGCGCCATGTTGGCCAGTCCCAGCCCCAGCGCCAGCAGCACCTGCGAGGTGAAGCCGATCAGGCCGCACTCCTCCGAGCCCGCCAGGATGTAGGTGTGGGTGAGCAGCGGCTTCTTCTCCGCGCGCAGGTCGGAGAGCAGGTATTGTTTGGTGATCTCCTCGCCCGTGGTGTTGTCGTCGGCGCCGGGGCCGCGCCAGGTGTCATAGTGCGCCACCAGAACCAGCCGCTCCCGGCGCTCGCCGGGCACGGTGAAGATGTAGTTGTAGGACGTGGTGCGGCGCGCCAGCGCCGCCAGCTTCTGCCGCTCCACGATCACCATGGGCGCTTCCAGCCCGGCTTCCCGCGAGTTGGGCGAAGCGTCTCCCAGCGAGGGTTCTGTGGCGGGGGCGAGCGGATCACTTTGCGGCGGGCGCGAGCCCACCAGCACGCGTCCGCGGAACTCGCGCTCCAGCCGGGTGATGAACTCTTCCGCGTGGCGCTCGTTGGCTTCGTCCCAGTCTTCGGCGCCGTAGCGCGCCGCGCCCTGGCGGATGTTGGCCAGAAGTTCGGCAACGCGCTCCTCCACCGGCCGCCGCGCGCAGGCTTCCACCTGGCGCAGCCACTTCTCCACGCGCACGATTGCGGGAATCATTTCAGCAAGTAGTGTGATGTTCTGCGGCATTATAGACACGCACGGTTGACTTTCAGCAGGGTGGGCGTCAAGATTCACGCGGTCAGATTACGGTCGGAGCCTTATTCCGCAGGTTGCCGGTTCGCGAAGGGTATTGCGATGAGTCTTGTCGACAAGG
>CAYRII010000203.1:0-5309 GCA_964424245.1 uncultured Terriglobales bacterium
GTCGCCGACCTTTACGCCGTTCCTTCCCTGGGCGGCACGCCTAGGCGCATCTTGAGCAATGTCGGCACGGGAGTGGAGGTCAGCCGCGACGGCCAGCGCCTCGCATTTGTTCGCACGGAGCCTTCGCGTGGTGAAAGCATGCTCGTCGTGGCCAACTCCGATGGCAGTGGCGAGCGCGTCCTGGCCACGCGGAAGGGCAATGAGCAGTTTTCTGGCGACAGCCCGCCTTCGTGGTCTCCGGATGGGAAGCTTCTGGCCGCAGCAGCTTTCAAGTTGGGGGAAGGCGTACTTTCGGAAATCGTCTTCGTTCCTCTCGACGGCGGCCTTGGAAAGACCCTGCCCTCCAAGCTATTGCTCAGTGACGTCCGTTGGCTGGCCGACAGCACGTGGCTTTTGGTCCTGGCCGGCGACCGCAGCAACAATTTCAAGCCGCAAATCTGGTACCAGCCCTATCCCGCGGGCGATCCGGTTCGTTTTACCAACGATCTGAATGAATACGACAGCCTGTCACTTTCCGCCGACTCACAGTCTCTGGTGACCGTGCAGAACGAGACGCTGGCCACCATTTCCACCGCCCCCGCGGCTTCTCCGGAACAGATCACCGCCATCACTTCGGAGAGCCCGGACGGTCTTGCACTGGAATGGGCCCACGATGGACGGCTGGTGTTTGTCGATTCCAGCTTTCACATCTCGGTGATGGAAGCGAATGGTTCCCGGCGGGTCTCCCTGGTCGAAGATGCTGTTAGCCTCGATCCGGCTCCTTGTGGCGACGGCCGCACGCTGGTATACACGCGGCTGAACGAAGATAGCTCGGTGAACCTCTGGCGCGTGGACGCCCGTGGCGGCAACCGCAAGCAGCTCACCACCGGCAAGCTGGACCAGGCGCCCAATTGCTCTCCGGACGGCAAATCGGTTGTCTATCAGTCGCAGTCCGGCGGCAAGATCTTCATCATGAAAGTCGCCGTGGACGGAGGGGCTCCGGTTTCCGTGACTTCGGTCTCGGGATTCAACGCCGTTTTTTCCCCCGCCGGCAGCCAGATTGCCTTCGTAATGCTGGCCGGCGAAGGTGAAGCCAGGCGGAACAAGATCGCCATTGTCAGCGCCGAAGGTGGGGCTCCCGTAAAGACCTTTGACCTGGAGCCCGACGCGGGAATCCTGCGCTGGACGCCCGATGGCAGCGGCATCAACTTTGTGCGGGTGGTGGGCAATACCTCCAATCTCTGGATGCAGCCGCTCTCCGGCGGCCCACCGCGCCAACTCACGGCTTTCAAGCAAGACCGCATCTACGCCTACGCCTGGTCGCCGGACGGCAAGCGCATTGCCATGACGCGCGCGCGCAACCCGCGCGACGTGGTTCTCTTCCGCAACTTCCGCTGATTTCTGCGCCGCGCGCCCCCCGGTTGCCGCTCTCTCTCGCCCGCTGATACACTCGACTGTTTGCAGTTTGATTTCGATCTTGTCTTGGATGTTCTGATGCTGAAACCCACCGACATCGCCATCGTCAGCGGAGCGCGCACTCCGATGGGCCGCTACGGCGGCAAGCTGCGCGACTTTACCGCGCAGGAGCTGGGCGCTGTTGCCGCCAAAGAAGCCATCTCCCGCTCCGGCCTTGACCCCAAGGAGTTTGACCACTGCGTGATGGGCAACGCGCAGCAGACCTCGGGTGACGCCCTCTACGGCGCGCGCCATGTGGCTCTTCTGGCCGGTCTGCCCATCGAGACACCCGCGCTCACCGTCAACCGCCTGTGCGGCTCCGGCATGCAGGCCGTCGTGAACGCGGCGCAGATGATCCAGCTCGGTGAAGCCCGGACCGTGCTGGCGGGCGGCATGGAGGCCATGTCGCAGGCGCCGCACGTCATCCGCGGCGCGCGCTGGGGCTTCAGCCTGGGCGAGGGCAAGCTGGAGGACTCGCTCATGGTGGCGCTGCTGGACTCCTATTGCGGCCTGGCCATGGCCAACACCGCCGAACTCTATGCCGAGCAGCAGGGCATCACGCGCGAAAAGATGGACGAGTTCGCGCTGCGTTCGCAGCAGCTCGCCGAGTCCGCCTATCAGGCCTGCCGCATGAAGGAAGAATTGGCGCCGGTGCCGTTGCGTGACCGCCGCGGCCAGCCCTCGGGCGAGATGTTCTCGGAAGACGATCACCGCCGCCCGCAAACCACGCTCGAAGGCCTGGCCAAACTCAAGCCTGCCTTCAGCAAGAACGGCACCGTAACCGCGGGCAATGCCAGCGGCATTGTGGATGGCGGCGCTGCGGTCGTGGTTACGTCTCTCGACGACGCCCAGAAGCGCAACCTCAAGCCCCTGGGCCGCCTGGTGAACTGGGGCATTGCCGGGGTCGACCCCAGGATCATGGGCTCGGGCCCTGTGCCCGCCACGCGCCAGGCCCTGCAAAAGGCGGGAATGAAGCTCGAAGGCATCGACCTCATCGAAGTCAACGAGGCCTTTGCCGGGCAGTACCTCGCGGTGGAAAAGGAACTCGGCCTCGACCGCGAAAAGGTCAACGTCAACGGAGGCGCCATCGCTTTGGGGCATCCTCTGGGCGCCACCGGCACGCGCCTGGTGCTGACGCTGCTCTACGAACTGCGCCACCGCAAGAAGAAGTACGGCTTGGCCACGGCGTGCATCGGCGGTGGGCAGGGCATTGCGGTAATCGTCGAGAGCTTGAGTTGATTGTCATCCTGAGCGAGGCGATGTTTGTTTCTTGCCGAGCGAAGGATCTAGGCGCGCCGATTCGCGCCGGCGCGCGAAAGGCGCGCATCCTTATTCGGTTTTCTTTAGGGAAGCAAACATGGACATCAAGAAAGTAGGAGTTCTCGGCTGCGGGCTGATGGGTTCTGGCATTGCCCAGGTCGCAGCCACCGCCGGCTGCAGCGTCGTGGTGCTGGAAGCCGAGCAGAAGTTTCTCGACAAGGGCTTTGCCGGCATCGAAAAGTCGCTGGCCAAATTCGCCGAGAAGGGCAAACTTGCGGACACGCCCGAGGCCATTCGCGGCCGCCTCGAGGGCACGATCAAGAAAGAAGACCTCGCCGACTGCGACCTGGTGATTGAGGCCATCATCGAGAACCTCGAGGAAAAGCGCCAGATGTACGCGGCGCTGGATGGCATCGTGAAGAAGGACGCCATCTTCGCCTCCAACACGTCGTCGCTCTCCATCACCGAGCTGATGACCTCCACCAAGCGCCCCGAGCGTTTTGTCGGTCTGCACTTCTTCAATCCCGTGCCGTTGATGAAGCTGGTCGAGGTGGTGCGTACCATCGCCACCGCAGACGAAGTGTTCGAAGCCGCGTACTCCTTCGCGGAGAAACTGGGCAAGGTGCCGGTGCGCACCGCGGACAAAACCGGCTTCATCGTCAACCGCCTGCTGGTGCCGTATCTTTTGGACGCCATCCGCGCCTACGAAGAGGGCGTGGGCTCCATCCCCGACATCGATAATGCCATGAAGCTAGGCTGCGGCTATCCCATGGGGCCGTTCACCCTGCTCGACTTCGTCGGGCTCGACACCACGTACTACATCACGCACGTGATGTTTGACGAGTTTCGCGAGCGCCGCTTTGCCGCGCCGCCGCTGTTGAAGCGCCTGGTGATGGCCGGCTGGTACGGCCGCAAATCGGGCAAGGGGTTTTACGACTACTCGGATCCCAACAACCCCGTGCCGGGAAAGTTCCTCTAGTTTTCACCGCAGATCAACGCGGAAGGACGCAGATGCTTATGCCTGATTTCGAAACCATTCTTTACGACAAGAAAAACAGCATCGCCTACGTCACCGTCAACCGCCCCAAGGTGCTGAACGCCCTCAACATGGCCACCATGGAAGAGCTGCGCGCGGCGTTCACCGCAGCGCGCGACGATCGGGAAGTCCGCGTGGTCATCCTGACCGGCGCGGGTGAAAAGGCGTTTGTCGCCGGGGCGGACATCAACGAGCTGGCGCGCCACAATCCCGTCGAGGCCAAGGAGTACACGCACAAAGGCCAGAGCGTGCTTGACCTGATGGAAAACCTGGGCAAGCCGGTCATCTGCTGCATCAACGGCTTCGCGCTGGGAGGCGGCTGCGAAATCGCCATGGCCTGCACCATGCGCCTGGCCAGCGAGAACGCCAGGCTCGGCCAGCCGGAAGTGAAGCTCGGCATCATGCCCGGCTATGGTGGCTCGCAACGCCTGCCGCGCCTGGTGGGCAAGGGCCTCGCCAACCAGATACTGCTGACCGGGGAGATGATCAGCGCTCAGGAGGCCCACCGCATCGGCCTGGTGAACGAAGTCGTGCCGCAGGCGGAACTGCTGGCGCGCGCCGAGGCCATCGCGCAGAAGATCATCGCCAACGCGCCGCTGGCCGTGCAGTACACGCTGGAAGCCGTCAACCAGGGCATGGAAATGCCGCTCGCTGAGGCCCTCTATCTCGAAGCCACGCTGTTTGGCATCTGCTGCGCCACCGAGGACAAAAAAGAAGGCACCACCGCATTCCTCGAGAAGCGTCCGCCGCAGTTCAAAGGCAAGTAGTTTCATGCGCTGTCATCCTGAGCGAGGCGCTGTTGCTTCTAGCCGAGCGAAGGATCCGGGCGCGCCGATTCGCGCCGGTGCGCGAAAGGCGCACATCCTTATTCTCCCTCCAACTGGAATCCGGAAACTCGAAACTGTATCCTCTCTGTCTCTGTGGCCAGGCCCATGATCAAAGCCATTCAGATTTCGCGCGTCGCAAAGCGCCCCGAGGACTTCGACGCCCTGGTGGACCTCTTTGACACGCTGGGCCTTGAACACGGAGAAGGCTGGGAGCGCCAGGGCAACCGCGGCGTGCTGTTCCTGGCGCCGGAAGGCCAGGTCAAGATCGGAGAGGGCAAAGGATTCACGCCCGCCGACCTTCACCTCGAGGTGACGGATGCCGATACTCTCTACTCCCTGGCGAGGCGGCAGAAGATCAAGATCGCCTCCAAGATCGCGGACACGGATTGGGGCGCGCGCCTGTTTGTGCTGGAAACCGCCGGAGGCCTGCGCGTCGCCGTCTTCAGCCAGCCGGGGAAGCCGGCCGTGCCCGGTCTCGAAGGCGGGCTGAACGCCAGAGGCAAGCGCTTTGGCATTGTAGTGAGCCGCTTCAACTCGTTTATCACCGAGCGGCTTCTGGCGGGCGCGCTTGACGCATTGCAGCGCGCCGGCGCCGCGCGCAAGGATGTCGAAGTGGCCCGCGTTCCGGGCAGTTTCGAGGTTCCTGCGGCGGCGCGCGCCATGGCCCGCACCGGACGGTTGCACGCCATCGTCTGCCTGGGCTGCATCATTCGCGGAGAAACCACGCACTATGAGCATCTGGCCAACGAAGT
>CAYRII010000204.1:0-5291 GCA_964424245.1 uncultured Terriglobales bacterium
GTGAACGCCAAAGGGGAGCGCACCATCGATGTCCTGGCGCGCGCCCCCGGTGTGCAGTTGACGGCCATCTTCAGCCCCGAGCACGGCATCCGCGGCACTCTCGACACGGCCTCCATCTCCCATTCCCGGGACGAAGCCACAGGTGTCCCCATCTATAGCGTCTACGGCAATACCGACGCCCAACGCCGTCCGCCGCTCGCAGTGCTCCAAACGCTCGATACGGTTGTCATCGACCTGCAACCTGTCGGCGCGCGCTTCTACACCTACGAAACCTTGACGGGATACTTCCTGGAAGCGGCAGCGCAAGCCGGCATCGAGGTACTCGTGCTCGACCGGCCCAACCCCATCACCGGCGCCATGGTGCAGGGTCCGGTCTCCGACCGCGGCCACGAGAGCTATGTGAACTATCATTCGCTTCCCCTGCGCCACGGCATCACGCTGGGTGAGCTGGCGCAGCTCTTCAACGGAGAACGCAACATTGGCGCCCGGCTCTCCGTTGTCCCCATGGCGAACTGGCGGCGCGGCCACTGGTACGACCAGACCGGACTGGCGTGGATAAATCCTTCGCCCAACATGCGCAACCTCAACGAAGCCGTGCTTTTTCCCGGCATTGGTTTTCTGGACTGGGCCAATATCTCCGTGGGGCGGGGAACCGAAACGCCCTTCGAACTGGTGGGCGCGCCCTGGACCGATGGGCAGCAATTGGCCGCCTACTTGTCCCGGCGCAGGATTGCCGGTGTACGCTTTGAGCCCGCAACCTTCACCCCCACGGAGCGGGCGTTTGCGGGCAAGCTCTGCCACGGCGTGCGCCTCCACGTAACCGACCGCAACCGCCTGGATGCCCCTCGCCTGGGAATAGAGATTGCCTCAGCCCTGCAACAGCTCTACCCCGGCGACTTTCGCCTGGACCGCATGGGCGACCTCTTGGTGCACCGGGAGACGATGGAGGCCCTTCTCGCCGGAGACGATCCGCGCAAAATCGCTGCAGAATGGAGCAAAGGCCTGGAGGCGTTCGCCAGGATTCGCGAGCGCTACCTGATTTACAAGTGAAGCTTCGTGGAGTTCCTCTATGTGCTTGAAACAAAAATCCAAACTATTGCTGCCTTTTGTCTTCCTGCTTGCCGCCACCGCCACCGCCACCGCCGGCGACCTTCAGGCGCAGTTGGACGCCCTGGCCCGCAGCCATCGCGGAAAGCTAGCCTTGTTCGCCCGCCACCTGAAAACCGGCGCCACCGTAGCCATTGACGCCGACCGGCCGGTGCCCACCGCCTCCGTCATCAAGCTGCCCATCCTGCTGGAAGCCTTCGCCCAGGTGAAGGCCGGACGGTTGAGCCTGGGAGAGAAGATCATTTTGCGGGAAGGGGACAAGGTGCCGGGCTCGGGAATCCTCACCTTCCTGCACGGCGGCCTGGAACTGACCCTCGAAGATGCGCTGGTGCTGATGATGACCATGAGCGACAACACCGCCGCCAACCTCGTGCTGGACAAGGTGGGCATTGCCGCCGTCAACCGGCGGCTGGCGGCCATGGGCCTGAAGCAAACCTACCTGTACAAGAAAGTCTTCCGCCCGGTCGAGGGCCCGGTTCCCGAGGATCAAAAGCTTTTTGGCCTGGGCAAGACCACGGCGCGGGAAATGGCGGCGGTGCTGGAAAGCCTGGAGCGATGCGATTTGGAAGCTCCTCCATTGTGCCGGCGCATGATCGAGATCATGCAGAATCAGCAGTCGCGCATCATGATTGCGCGCTTTCTGGAAACGGCGGACACCTCGGAGCCAAAGTCGCAGATCGCCGCCAAGCTGGGTGAGCTGGACGACGTGAAAGCCGAAGTGGCGCTCGTCTACACCAGGACCGGCCCCATCGTTCTCTCCATCTTTACCTACGACAACCAGGACCAGCGCTGGGTGGCGGATAACGAGGCCTACGTTTGGATCGGACGCGCCGCCCGGACGATCGTAGATGCCTGGGCTCCGCCGCCTGCAATAGGCAAGCCAACCGCGGAGGAGCACTGAAGCATCTGAGGGAGAAGCCAGGAGCGGCCCTTGCGGGCAGCGCCACTTTCCCAGCGACCGCGGGTTGGAGCTAGAATGATGACTAGGAACTGCGATGCCATGAGGATTCTTCTTGCCTTGATCGTTGCCGGGAGCCTGGCGCTATGGGCCCAGGACGCGCCGCCACCGGCGCCCCAGCTTGACAAAGTCGCCGCAGAACCACAGAAGGAAGTCGAGGAGCCGGACGCGCAAGCCCAGGAAGCCGCCGAGGCCGACCAGCCCGACCCGGACATCATCACTGTCCCCGCCGGAACCAAGGTCCCGCTGACCCTCAAACACGCCATTTCCACCAAGAGCGCCCGCGTCGGGGACAACGTCTATTTGGAGTCCAGCTTCCCGGTGACCGTGGAGGATCGGGTGGTCATTCCCGCCGGAACCTATGTGCAGGGGGTGGTCAGCAGCGTGAAGCGTTCCGGGCGCATCAAGGGCCGCGCGGAGTTGCTGCTGCACTTCACCACCATGATTTTCCCCAACGGATATGCCGTTTCCTTGCCGGGAGCTCTCGAGAGCCTGCCCGGCGCGGAAAACCAGAAGGTCAAGGATGAGGAAGGAACCATCCAGGCCGAGGGTACGAAGGGTCGGGATGTGGCTACGGCGGCGGGCACGACTGCCACCGGCGCCGTCATCGGTGCCGCCGCCCGCGGCGGCAAGGGAGCTTTGGTGGGCGCGGGAGTTGGCGGCGCCACCGGCATCCTCATCGGATTGCTCTCGCGCGGGGATGAAGTGCGCCTGGAAACCGGCTCTGGCGTGGAGATGGTTTTGCAACGCTCGTTGGAGCTGAAAGAGAGCCGCCTGCAGGCCGAAGGGCGGGAACTGGTTCCCGTGCGCCCCAGCAACCAGAAGCTGCCGCGCCCCGTGCTCACGCCTCCGCCCAACTAGAAGTGTTTTCAAAAACCGCTTTCGGAGGGGCACAACTGGGTAGGTCTGGCCTTCAGGCCAGACGCGCGCAGCGACCCTGCCGTTCCAGGCGGCATGAATGCAGGGGCGTTAGCCCCTGAGGAAGGCTTCAGAATACCGAAAACGCATTTTTGGAACCAGCTCCAGGTCGCAGGTTTTCATTCCGGTCCGTTTGTTACAATTTTTCCTGCACAGACTTTTTTCCTTCATGACCATTCGCACCATTTTCGCCATGGCCGAGGAGGGCGCGCGCGGCGAGCGCAGCGCCTGGCAGGAGTTTGTGCGCGACTACCGGGAGATCGCCCAGAAGCTGCTGGAGCGCTACTTTGCCGTACTCAAGCCGGAGATCCAGGGTCACGTGGCCGCCGTCTTTCAGCGCGCCCGCTTGGACGACAATGCCTGGTTCCGCAACCTGCAATTTGCCAATGAGCGCGAATTCCTCATGGCCTTTCGCGAACTGGTGTTTGCCTACGGCAGGGAAGCGGCACGCGTGCCTGCGCCGGAAATCACTCTGCAGCAATACCAGGAGCTCACCGACGGGCTGCCGCTGGTGGAACGGCAGATGCTTTGGCTCTACCTCAAGGGATATGACGCCGCGCAGATCGCACCCATGGTGATGAACGCCGCCGCCACGGCCGAGGCCGTGAAGGCCGCGGCCCAGGAGCGCATGGCGCAGGCGCTGCCCGGGGCTTTGACCGACGTCTTCCAGTTCTCCCGGCAGTCGCTCATCGAAGCCGCCGAAAAGGCCCGCAGCGAGCAATGCCTGCCTCTCAAGACCTTCAACAACATCGTCAACGGGCAAATCTCCTGGCGGGAGCGCGAGGTGGCCGAGCAGCACATCCAGCCCTGCTTCTACTGCGTGGACCGCTTTACCTCGTTTCTGGAGATGATCCGCTACCGCAAGGAGGGGCAACCAGCGCCCGACGCCGAAGTCGAACCCGTCCTGGCGGCGCTCAAGCTGCCCCCGCCCCGTAAGAAGGGCCTGCTGGGGCGCCTCCTCCCAGGGAGCCGGGACGCCACCCCCGGGTAACGCCAGAGTTCCTCCGTTCCCGAAACCGTCTCCCTACCGATTTGAACCCGCACGCAAAATTTTCTGCCGCTTTTGCAACCAAGGGCGCCGCCTGCGCGTCTTATTAGCTGGAAGGACGCTGCGGATGACTGGGAGCACCACAATGCGGAGCAAGTGGTATCTGCCGCTCGCCGTTCTCGGCCTGGGAGGCCTCACCGCGATGGTCTTTGGCCTGCGCGACGAGAAGCGACTGCCCGGCGCCATGCATCAGTTTTCCAGCGGGTCGGACCACCTCGAACAGTGGAGTCGGGCGGCCAGGCCTGAACTCGACCGCATCCAGGCGGAGTTGCATCGCCTGGCTCGGTCGCTGGAAGTCGAGCTGTAAGCACCCGCCGGGCGCTGCCGGGGCCACCCGGCGCGGGCGCATCCTTACTTTCTTAGAATTGTTTCAGGATTGCCGAAGTCCGCCGGCCTGGGATATTGCTGTTTCTGGCCGCGGTGCCGCTTTAGTTTGAGGTTCCAGCTTCCGCCATCCGCGGCGTCGCCGCTGTGAACTGAAAGACCTGCGAGTCAATGTCCTTGCGCAGGTCCTGCCAGATGCTCTCCGGCATGGCGGCAAAGGTGCGGACCACCTCAGGGTCAAACTGCCGCCCGCCCCAGCGCACAATCTCATCCCGCGCCGCGCTGAAGGTTTGTGCTTTGCGATACGGGCGGTCGCTGGTGATGGCGTCCAGGGTGTCGGCCACGGCAAAGATGCGCGCCCCCAGCGGAATCTGCTCGCCCTTGAGCCCCCGTGGATACCCGGAGCCGTCATACATCTCCTGGTGCGAGTACACAATCTCCGAGGCCTCGGCCAAAAAGGGAATCTTGCGCAGCATCTGGTAGCCGCGGTAGCAGTGCTCGCGCATGATCACCACTTCGTCCTCGGTTAGCGCGCCGGGCTTGCGCAGGATGGCGTCGGGGATGGCCATCTTGCCGATGTCATGCAAAAAAGCTCCGCGCGCAATCACGCGGATGCGTTCCGCGGAAAGGCCCATGGCGCGCGCCATGGCGATGGTGAAGGCCGTCACGCGCTTGGAATGGCCCTCGGTTTCCGCGTCCTTGAGGTCCAGCGCATCGCCCAGCGCCTCCAGCGTGATGTCGTAGGAGCGCTCCAAATCGCCCATGGCCTGGCGCAGTTGCTCGGTGCGCGCCGCAACCAGCGATTCCAGATTGGACTGGTAGGCGCGGTTCTCCAGCTTCAGCCGGCGGTTTTCCAATGCGCGCCGCACTGTGGCCAGCAGCTGCTCGCGCTCGAAAGGCTTCAGCAGGTAGTCGTAGGCGCCGTTGCGGATGGCG
>CAYRII010000205.1:0-5287 GCA_964424245.1 uncultured Terriglobales bacterium
CAGTTCGGGTTTGCTCCGAACGGTGTGATGACCGTGGCCACGTCGCCGTTTGCCGTCTATGCACGCGACTTCAACAACTCCAACGCGCCCTTCGTGCGCCAGTTGAACGGCGGCATCCAGCAGCAGATCACCAACAAGCTGGCGTTTGAAGTGGCCTATGTCGGCACCAGCGCCAAGCAGCTTCCCGTGGTCTTCAACGGCAACTTCGCTACCGAAAACAACACCGGACCCTATTTTGGCGGCTCCTACGACGGACCCTTCCCCGGTTGCAGCCCGGCCTTCAACGCCGGGTGCGCCGCTGTTAACGGACCTGGACCGTCTGGCAATTTCAACTTCTTTCCCATCTACACCATGACGCACCAAGCCGAGTCCTCCTACCACTCGCTGATGGTGCGCGCCAAGGTGGCGGATTGGAACGGATTGCGGTTCAACGCCGCCTACAGCCTGTCCAAATCGCAGGACAATGCCTCCAGCGGCTTTTACCCAACCGTCCCCAATTCGCTGCGAAATTTCCTGCTTCAGCAGATTACGCAAACGGCCTTAGATCAGTTCGACTGCATCTACGTGCCCCAGAGTTTCTGCGGAGCAATTGACCTCTCGGGATTTACCGTCGGCTTCCCGGCCACGGTTCCTCTGCCACAAATCGATTTCTCCACGGGTGCTGTGACCACGACCGGCCTGCGGCCGCCTCTGGTAACGCCGTACCTGATCCCGCAGGATCCGCTTACGTTCCTGAACAACGACATAGGACGTTCGGATTTCCACAGCAAGCACCGCTTCGTGCTCGACTATACGTGGGACGTGCCCGCCAAGGCCTGGGGCTGGCCCAGCTGGATGGAAAACTTCCAGATTAGCGGCATCTTCACGGGACAGACGGGGCAGCCGTTCTCCATCTTCACGGGACCGCTGCTGGGCCAGGTGACGCAGCGGGCCATTGCAACAGGACCGGTGGAAGTCACCAACAGCCCCGGCTTTGCCATCGACCCCTCAAACCTGCGCGTACCGACCTCGGGCATGGTTGACCCTGCCACCCTTACTTTTATCCCGGATTTTTGCGCTTTCGCTCCGCAAAACTTTCCAGTCTTTTTGGCCAGCCAGTTCCAGCCGCAACCGGGCGTGGCCTGCGCGGGCAGCACCCGGCGCAACGAATTCACCGGACCCAATTTCATCAACTTCGACCTTGCGGTGCAGAAAGGGTTCCAGATCTTCGGCGAGGGGCGCACGCTGACTCTGCGCGCGGAGCTCTATAACCTGACCAGCCGCGCCAACTTCTACAATCCGATCAGCCAGCTCAGCACGGACGGCCAAACCGTCAGCCCTAACTTCGGCAAGATCAAGTCGGCGCGTGACCCACGACAGATTCAGTTTGCCGTGCGCTTCAACTGGTAACGGCACTCTGCGGCGAATCAGCAAAGCGGCCATCCCATTCGGGATGGCCGTCTTGCATTTCGGGTGCTACAAAGGCTGCTTTCAGTCTTGCGGAGGCGGGACAGTTGGAGCACCGCCAGAAGCTGCGGGCGATGCCGGCTCCCGCTCGGCCACCGGCATCCGCTTGCGGCTGGCCCGTTCCAGTTCCAGGAGGGTTTTCGTGACCTCTTTGTCCATCGCTTCCAGCCGCTTGAACTTGGCGAGCACAACCTCCGCTTTTTCCTTCTGGCGGTTGCGAGAGTACAAAAGAAATAACTGGTAGTGGGCCTGGGTGTGGTCGGGCGAGAGGCGGATGGCGCGCTCCATCATGGCGATGGCGCGCTCCCGGTCTCCCTGCTTGGCATACACCCGGCCCAAGTCGTAGATGGTCTCCACGTGGGACGGAGCCAGTGCCAGGGCCTGTTCCAGGAACTTCCTGGCGTCGTCCAACTGGCCGCTCTCCAAAGCCGCGTAGCCCAATCCGGAGAGGCTTTCCACGTGCCCGGGCGTGGCCTCCAGATTCCGTTCAAAAAAACGTCTTGCATCGGAGAACTTCCCCTGGGCACGGTAGCTGTAGGCGATGAGAAACAGAATATTGGGAATGTTCGGGTCGAGGCGCTGGGCCCGTTCGTAGGCCTGGGTGGTTGCGGCATAGTTTTGCGCCCGATACTGGGCGTTTCCCAGGCTCAGCCAGTAGAACATGTTGCTCGGCTCCAGCTCCGTAGCGCGCTGGTACATGCGCACGGCGCCAATCCAATAGGAAGCTGCGAAGAACTCCTTGCCCAGAGCAAAATGGTACAAAGCGCGCTTGCTGTCGCGCTCGATGGCGTGCTGAAACTCGAGGATCGCGTTCTCGCTGTCACCACGCTCGGAGGCAATCAGACCCAGGCGGTAGTGGGTATCGGCCGGGCGCGGATCGAGGTCGGCCGCTTCCGCCAGCATTTGCGCCGCTTCCGCCACACGGCGCGCACCCAGATAGGCCGCTCCCAGATTGTAGAGAACTTCAGGGTTCCCCGGGTGCATCCGGTTGACATCCGCAAAGAGGCTGGCGGCGGGATCGAACTGGGCGTTCTCCGCCAGCAGAACTCCCAAATTGAACAGCAGCCGTGGGTCGCCGGATTGGGTGCGGGCGAGTTGCTCGGCCACTGCCAGGGCCTCCGCGGTGCGCTCTGCCTTGAACGCCGCGCGCACCAGCGCCAGGTCTGCCAGCGGATCGCTCCTGGTTCCGCGCAGCTTGCGGGCGGTGGCCAGGTGGCTGGCCGCCAGAGCAAATTCCTTCAATTCGATCAGCGCCAAGCCCATCTGGAAATGGGTTTCAGCGTGCCGCGGGTCGCTCTCGAGCGAACGCTGGAACTCGCTTCGCGCCGCCTCCAGCTTGCCCTGGCGAAGCAGCAGGTTCCCCAGGTTGTTGCGGGCGCCGACAAATCCCGGCATTCTTTTCAGCGCCGCACGGAATGCCGCTTCCGCCTCCGCCGACCGCCCCTGCTGGTCCAAGGCGATTCCCAGAACATTGTGCGCCGCCGCGGAAGCCGGGAAACGGCGCAAGGCGCTACGGGCTGCTTCTTCCGCTTTGTTGAACTGGCGCGCGTCCAATAACGCCGCCACTTGCTCTATGGCGCGACGTTCGGCGCTGCCTGCCGCGGAGCTCTGGGCAAGGGCCGGGAGCCGCAGGAAGACGAAGCATGAAGCCAGAACGGCCCAGGTAGCGGCCGCTCGAAACGTGACCCAGGAGTCTCTGGTGGCAGACATCACGGTTCCCTGCTCTGCGTTGGGGCCGGAGACAATGGCGGCTGGTTCCGCTCCCCATCTGGCTTTTCCCGGCGCAACCGCTCGGCGATGGCTTCCTCCTGAGAGGCCTCCGCTTCCCGTCCCAGCTTGCGCAGGACGTTGCCCAGCAACAGATGAGCTTCCGGTTGTTCCGGGTCGAGGCCCACGGCGCGCCGGGCCTCTGCTTCGGCCTCAGCCGCTTTCGAAGCGCGATCCAACGCCAGGGCATGAAGATAGGCTGCCGTGAAGGACCTGGGCAGTTGCCGGGCCATCGGCGCCAGCACGTCCAGCGCTTCCCCGGTTCGTCCCGCATCGATCAGTGCAACGCTCAGATCCTCCCGGGCGCGCAGCATTGCGGGAACCGCAACCAGAACGGCGCGGAATCGTTCGATGGCGACTTCAAGGTTCCCCTGGTCCGCATGCAAGACGCCTTCCTGGTAGATCAACCGTGGATCCGTCGGCTGAAGGAGGTGGCGGAGAAGACGCATCTCGACCCAAGCCCGCCCGAAATCGCCCTTCTGCCGGTAGCTTTCCAGGAGATCGAAGCGCACGTCGATGTTGCCCGGGATGCGCGTTGCAGCGCGCTCCAAATACGGGAGCGCTGCGTCCAGATCGCCTTGTCGCAAAAGCACGTGGCCGGCGTAGGCGTTGGCGGCCGAATTCCCGGCATCCAGCTTGAGGGTCGCGCGTGCGGCAGCAAGCGCCTCCTCCCAGTTTCCGCGCAGCAGGAGGACAAAGGCCAAATCAGCCTGGCGCTCGGCCCGCGCCGGCTCGAGAGTTGCGGCCCGTCTGAGGTCTTCGGTCGCCAGTTCGAGCCGGCCCTGCTCCAGGCGCACTCGCCCCCTCTCGCTCCACGCCTGCGCACTATTTGGCTCCCGCTCGAGAAGGCCAGTGGCCTTCTGCTCGGCGCGCTGTTGCAAAACCTGGGAGCTGGTGAATCGCTCCCGGTGAGACGGCTCGGTCGTCTGCGCTGCAAGCACACCAAACGCCGGAAAAAACAGCACGAAACCAAAAAAGCATTGACCTCTCCGGCGGTGATTCATGCGCTTATTCTACACGGCGATTCCGGCGCGCGGCCGCAGCCCGCACACCATGGCGGGATCAAGTCCGCCCGCGACCCGCGTCAGATTCAGTTCGCTGTGCGCTTCAGCTGGTAGTCGCGTAAATCCGGTAGTCCTACATTGACAGGCCCTCCCAAGAAGGAGGGCCTCTTGTTTGCGGTGAATAGGCTTCCTCGAACGTCTCAAGTGTCGCCCATGCGCGAATGATGAAAGTTGGAGCCTGCGATTGAGACGCACAGGAATGGATGAGCACCATTCCTTCTGCGACGTGTATCTGTCTTGTTCTCGAGCAAACCCCTGGGCTCATGCAGCGTGCGGTCGCGCAGGTTATCTTCGACACGGCGCGCGTTTCCCTTGGACATCCTCCTCCCTTCCCCTGAAGAGACCCGGTTCCCCTGATGCTCTCTGAACCGCTGTCGACCCTGGAAGCTCCCCGGACGTGGCGGTCAAAGGGTGGTGTGCGCGACGGAAGGCCCCGCACCCCGCGGACCGCTTTCTGGCCGCCGCCATCCAGGTGCAGGGATTGACCCGGTCACCGGCGAGGGGCCATGGGAAGATCGCGACGTTGGCCAACCGTTGAATGGAGTTGCCGAACCGCCAGCCGTAAGTCATTTGCGACGTTCATGACGTTCATGACGTTCACGATGTCCACGACCTCCACGTCCAGGCGGTCCATGCCGTTTGGGGGCGAACTTCTTGGGCACGGCCGCGGGTTTTGGACCGTTGTTCTCTGCTCGGCCTTTCTCCTCTGTTTTGGCTGCTGTCGAGACCGGATTTTGAGGGTGGGCGAGGAGGCCATAGTAGTGGCCAAGGCTCCGGATTTTGCCCAACACGTCACTCGTCATCCAAATTCCGCGGCCGGCACTGCCGACCACTTGGGTGGGCAGGCCAAATTTCTTGTTCAAGATCGTGCCGACACGCTTGGCTGTTAACTGCAACCTTTCCCCTCGCAGCTTCAACTCTATGTTGGCTACATCTGCTATCTGTCTAGCCAGTACTGCCTGAACCGATGGCTTCTCACAGAGAAGGATAAGACCGAACAGGGCCGCTGT